>NZ_JBKEAE010000067.1:0-13178 GCF_047971885.1 Tropicimonas sp.
TGATCCCGCACGGCACCACGACGATGTTCACCGACCCGCACGAGATCGCCAATGTCCTCGGCCTCGAAGGCGTGCGTCTGATGCATGACGAGGCGATGATTCAGCCGGTCAACATCTTTACCCAGATGCCGTCCTGCGCGCCCTCGGCGCCGGGGCTCGAGACGACGGGCTACGAGATCACCGCCGAGGAGGTGGCCGAGGCGATGGCATGGCCCGGCATCATCGGGCTGGGCGAGATGATGAACTTTCCCGGCACCGTCGCCGGCGACCCGCAGATGCTGGCCGAAATCGCCGCAACCCAGCGGGCGGGCAAGATCGTGGGCGGGCATTATGCCTCGCCCGATCTGGGGCCCCCCTTCCACGCCTACGCCGCAGCCGGGCCGGCCGACGATCACGAGGGCACAAGCGAGGCCGACGCGATGGCGCGCGCGCGCCAGGGAATGCGGGCGATGCTGCGGCTCGGCTCGGCCTGGTACGATGTCGAGCGCCAGATCACCGCGATCACCCGAAAGGGGCTCGATCCGCGCAATTTCATCCTGTGCACCGACGATTGCCACTCCGGTACGCTGGTCAACGACGGACACATGAACCGCGTGGTGCGCCACGCCATCGCCTGCGGTTGCGACCCGCTGGTGGCGTTGCAGATGGCAACGGTAAACACCGCCAGTCATTTCGGGCTGGAGCGCGAACTGGGCTCGATCGCGCCGGGGCGGCGGGCGGATGTGATCCTGTCGTCGGACCTGCGCGACCTGCCGGTCGAACTGGTGATCGCCCGTGGCCGGGTTGTGGCCGAAAACGGCGAGATTCTGGTCGAATGCCCGCATATCGACTGGCCGGAAAACGCGCGACGCTCGGTTCATCTGGGCAAGCGACTGGCGGCGGCCGATTTCGCGATTGCTGCACCCGAAGGCGCCAATCACGTCCGTGCCAAGGTGATCGGGATCGTCGAGAACCAGGCCCCGACCAGGGCGCTTTCCGCCGACCTGCCGGTCAGCGACGGGCTGGTCGAGGCAACCGGCGACATCTGCCAGATCGCACTGGTCGAACGTCACCGCGGCACCGGCGCCGTGGTCAACGCCTTCGTGCAGGGTTTCGGCTATGCCGGGCGCATGGCCATGGCCTCAACCGTGGCACACGACAGCCACCACATGATCGTCGTCGGCACCAGCCGCGAGGACATGGCGCTGGCCGCAAACCGGCTGGGCGAGGTTGGCGGCGGAGTGACGCTGTGGCGCGACGGGGCCGAGGCAGCGCTGGTCGAACTGCCTATTGCCGGGCTGATGTCGGACGATCCGGCGCAACAGGTCGCGGCGAGGGCCGAGGCGCTCGGCCGAGCGATGCGCGAGGCCGGCTGCGCCCTCAACAACGCCTACATGCAGCATTCGCTGCTGGCCCTTGTGGTCATCCCGGAACTCAGGATATCCGACAGGGGGCTGGTCGATGTGACCCGCTTCGAGGTTACCGATCTGATCGAAAAGGTACTGGAATGAACCGGCCCGCAAATGCCGCGCCGATCCGCATCCCCGATCATGCGCCGCACCAGTTGTTCGACGACCCGGCCCGTACCGTCGAACGGCTGATCGAGCTTTATCGGACGGCGACCGGTTTTCTGGCCGACAGTTTCGCCCGCGTTCTTCAGGACGGCGACACCGGCGTTCGCTATCGTGCCTTCTACCCCGAAATACGGATCGAGACCACCAGCTTCGCGCCGGTGGATTCGCGGCTTTCCTTCGGGCATGTCGCCGAGCCCGGAACCTATTCGACCACGGTGACCCGGCCCGACCTGTTCCGGAACTACCTGATCCAGCAGATCACGCTTCTGATCGAAACCCACGCCGTCCCGGTGATGGTCGGCCCGTCCGGAACGCCGATTCCGCTACATTTCGCGTTGCAGGATCTGGGCGGTGCCGACGTACCGCAGGAGGGGGCTGTCGATTTCCAGATACGCGACGTTTTCGACGTTCCCGACCTGGCGACAACCAACGACGACATCGTGAACGGCTACGGGTTCAAGTATCCAGACGGCTCGGGGCCGCTGGCCCTGTTCACCGCGCAACGGGTGGATTATTCGCTCGCCCGGCTCAGCCACTACACCGCAACCGCGCCCGAGCATTTCCAGAACCACGTGCTTTTCACCAACTACCAGTTCTATGTCGAGGAGTTCGAAGCCTACGCCCGCAGGGTGCTGGGCGATCCGGACTCCGGCTATACCGCGTTTGTCGGGCCCGGGAACCGGCGCATCACCGGCCCCGACGAACCGGTGCCGGCCCCGGCGAAGATGCCGCAGATGCCGACCTATCATCTGCAACGGCCCGGCGGCAGCGGCATCACGCTGGTCAATATCGGTCTCGGACCGTCGAACGCCAAAACCGCCACCGACCATATCGCCGTACTGCGCCCGCATGCATGGCTGATGGTCGGCCATTGCGCCGGGCTGCGCAACACACAGGCACTGGGGGATTTCGTTCTGGCCCACGCCTATCTGCGCGAGGACAAGGTGCTGGACGACGATCTTCCGGTGTGGGTGCCGGTTCCGGCACTGGCCGAGATACAGGTCGCGCTGGAAGATGCGGTCGAGGAGATAACCCAGCTCGAAGGGTACGACCTGAAGCGCATCATGCGCACCGGCACCGTCGCCACCGTCGACAACCGCAACTGGGAGTTGCGCGACCAGTCCGGCCCGGTGCAGCGCCTCAGCCAGTCGCGTGCCATCGCGCTCGACATGGAAAGCGCCACCATTGCCGCCAACGGCTTCCGTTTCCGTGTGCCCTATGGCACGCTTCTGTGCGTGTCCGACAAGCCGCTGCATGGCGAACTGAAGCTTCCCGGCATGGCCAGCGCGTTCTACAAGACCCAGGTTGCCCGCCATCTGCTGATCGGCGTAAGGGCGATGGAACTGCTGCGCGGCATGCCGCTGGAGCGCCTGCATTCGCGAAAATTGCGCTCTTTCGAGGAAACTGCGTTTCTTTAGTGCCGAGTGTTGCAGGAAAGCCCTTGTTTTGTTGGGAAAATCACCACAAAAAGTTGTGGGCAACGACAATATGCCGTAGAATCGCCAAATTAAGCCCCAATCGAAAGGGGCATCCACGAGGAGACAATTACATGGCCGCGAAACCGATGACCAAGACGCAGCTTGTGGCTGCCATCGCAGAAGAGATGGGCGCAGACAAGAAAACCGCAAATGCCGCGCTGGAGGCCATCACCGGCATCATCACCAGGGAAGTCGCCGGCGGCGGCGCGGTTACCCTGCCCGGCGTTGGCAAGATCTACTGCCGCGAGCGCCCGGCACGTCAGGTCCGGAACCCGGCCACCGGCGAGATGATCCACTAGGATGCCGACAAGGTCGTCAAGGTCACCATCGCCAAGGCGCTCAAGGATTCGGTCAACGCCTGATCGTCCGGCCGCCAAGCTATCTCCGGGGCCGCCTTCGGGCGGCCCCGTGCATTTGGTGCGGGCATTCGGACCAAGGCGGAAGCCCACCCTTGAGTGCGGCGCGCCCGGTCACTAAACCGGAGCGCAAAGGAGCCCGCTCATGAGCCTCAACACCTTCGGTCATCTCTTCCGCGTCACGACCTGGGGCGAAAGCCACGGGCCGGCGATCGGGGCCACGGTCGATGGCTGCCCGCCGGGTGTGCCGGTCAGCGCCGCAGCGCTTCAGGTCTGGCTCGACCGGCGCCGTCCGGGCACGAGCCGGTTCATGACCCAGCGGCGCGAGCCCGATGCGGTAGAGATCCTGTCGGGTGTCTTCGAAGGGGTCAGCACCGGCACGCCGATCCAGCTTCTGATCCGCAACACCGACCAGCGGTCAAAGGATTATGGCGATATCGCAGGGAAATTCCGCCCCGGTCACGCCGACATCACCTATTGGCAGAAATACGGTATCCGCGATTATCGCGGCGGCGGCCGGTCCTCGGCCCGGGAAACGGCGGCGCGGGTGGCGGCCGGCGGTGTGGCGCGCGCGGTGCTGGAGCAACTGGCCCCCGGGCTGACGATCACCGGCTACATGGTCCGGATGGGGAGCAAGGCGATCGACCGCGCCCGGTTCGATTTGTCCGAGGTGCCGAACAACCCGTTCTGGCTACCCGATGCCGAAGCGGTCGGGGAATGGGCGGACTACCTCGACACGATCCGCAAGGCGGGTTCTTCCGTCGGCGCGATGGTCGAACTGCGCGCTTCGGGTGTGCCGGCAGGGCTGGGCGCGCCGGTCTATGGCAAGCTCGACACCGATCTTGCCGCCGCCTGCATGTCGATCAATGCGGTCAAGGGGGTCGAGATCGGCGAGGGCATGGATGCGGCCATGCTGACCGGCGAGGCGAATGCGGACGAGATATTCATGGGCCCCGATGGCCCGGTCTATTCGTCGAACCATGCCGGCGGCATCCTCGGCGGCATCTCCACCGGTCAGGATGTGGTGGTGCGGTTTGCCGTGAAGCCCACATCCTCGATCCTGACGCCGCGCCGGACGATCACGAAATCGGGCGAGGAAACCACCATCGTGACCCGGGGTCGGCATGACCCCTGCGTCGGAATCCGCGCCGTACCGGTGGGCGAGGCAATGATGGCCTGCGTGCTGCTCGACCATATCCTGCTCGATCGGGCGCAGATGGGCGAAACGCGGCCCGGCAGGATCGGCCCCGAACACACCTGATGTCGCGCCATCCGCTGCGGACAGGGCCATCGGGCCCGGGCTTCGTCCAGCGGCAACTGAAACGCGGGTACCTGGCTGTGGCGCGGGCCAGAGAAAATGCGCGCGCCGTCCAGCCCCAGCCGCCCGGTGCGACCGCCCCTGCCGGAGCGACCGCAAGGTTTCGGGCATTTCGCTGTGGTCAGACGGCCTTGAGTTCTGCCGCCATGCTGCGTCCGTCGCGTCCCTCGCGCAACTCGTAGGACACCTTCATGTTATCGGCCAGTCCCGTCATCCCCGCACGTTCGACGGCGCTGATATGCACAAACACGTCCTTTCCGCCCTCGTCAGGCGCAATGAAGCCGTATCCCTTGGTCGTGTTGAACCACTTCACGGTGCCGGTCGGCATTTCCCGCGTCTCCTTCGTCTGGTTCTTTCCGCCCGCGAGATTGCGGCGGAGTGGTCACGCGCCGGACTTTCTCGTGGGGGCAGGCCAGTGAGTCGTGGTAGGCATCGTCACGCAACCAATGGTGACGTAGTTTTGTAACAAAACAACCCCCTTGAGCGATCAATTCGCATTGGCGCGACAGGCGCCCGGGAATCGGGCCTCCGGCGCGGGACAGATGCCACACGGATTGGCAAGGTTACGATGTGCACCAGCAAGGGATGGTTCACCGCCGGAATTGCCGGGCAAGCGGGCAGATCTGCGGAACGTCGCGACACAGCACCATTGGCGTGCGGGAACACTTTCCGGTGCCACGCGCCCCTGCACCTGTCACGCCTCCGCCAGATCGGGCGGCAGCGCCTCCAGCCGCAACTCTCCGACGATCTGATCGAGCGGAACCGTCACCGTCTGCTTCTCGCCCAGCCGGCGCACTGTCACGGTACGGTTCTCGACCTCGCGCTGACCGATGGCGAGGATCACCGGCACCTTGCCGAGCGAATGTTCACGCACCTTGTAGTTGATCTTCTCGTTGCGGATATCGGCCTCGGCGCGCAGACCCGCCGCCTTGAGTTGCCCGACCGCCTCAAGCACGAAGGCATCGGCATCCGAGACGATCGAGGCCACCACAACCTGTCGCGGGGCCAGCCACATCGGCATCCGCCCGGCGTAGTTCTCGATCAGGATTCCGATGAAGCGCTCGAATGAACCGAGGATGGCGCGGTGCAGCATGACGGGGCGGTGTTTTTCGCCGTCCTTCCCGACATAGCTCGCATCCAGCCGCTCGGGCAGGTTGAAATCGGCCTGGAAAGTGCCGCACTGCCATTCGCGTCCGATGGCGTCGGTCAGCTTGAAATCGAGCTTGGGGCCATAGAAGGCGCCTTCGCCGGGGTCGATCTCGAAATCGTTGCGGATCTTCAGGATGGCGTTTTCGAGCGCCGCCTCTGCCCGGTCCCATACCTCGTCGGCACCAACCCGCATCTCGGGCCGGGTCGACAGCTTGATGTCGAACCTGGAGAAGCCGGTATCGCGGTAGATGTCGGCCAGCAGAGCGATGAAGGCGGCGCATTCCTGCTCGATCTGCTCCTCGGTGCAGAAGATGTGCGCATCGTCCTGGGTGAAGCCGCGCACCCGCATCAGCCCGTGCAGCGCGCCATGCGCCTCGTAACGGTGGCACGAGCCGAATTCGGCAAGACGCAGCGGCAGGTCGCGGTAGGACTTGATCCCCTGGTTGAAGACCTGCACATGGCAGGGACAGTTCATCGGCTTGAGCGCGTTCATCCGCTTTTCGTTGGCGTGTTCCTCGTCGATCTCGGTGACGAACATGTTCTCGCGGTACTTGTCCCAGTGGCCGGATGCCTCCCAGAGCTTGCGGTCCACCACCTGCGGGGTGCGGATTTCCTTGTAGCCGGCGCGCGTCAGCTTGCGGCGCATGTAGTCTTCCATCTCGCGATAGATGGTCCAGCCATTGGGGTGCCAGAAGACCATGCCCGGCGCTTCCTCCTGGAAATGGAACAGCTCCATCTCCTTGCCGAGGCGGCGGTGATCGCGCTTCTCGGCCTCCTCAAGAAAGGTCAGGTAATCCTTCAGTTGCTGCCGCGTCTGAAAGGCGACACCGTAGATGCGCTGCAATTGCGGGCGGTTCGAATCGCCGCGCCAATAGGCGCCGGCAACCTTCATCAGCCGGAAGGAATCGGCGGGCACCTGCCCGGTATTCTGCAGGTGCGGGCCGCGGCACAGATCCTGCCAGTGGCCGTGCCAGTACATGCGGATCGGCTCGTTGCCGGGAATGGCCCCGATCAGTTCGACCTTGTAGGGCTCGTTATTGGCCTCGTAGTAACGGATCGCGCGCTCGCGCTCCCAGACCTCGGTCGTCACCGGGTCGCGGCGGTTGATGATCTCCTTCATCTTCACCTCGATCCGACCCAGGTCTTCGGGAGTGAAGGGCTCGGCGCGGTCGAAATCGTAGTACCAGCCGTTCTCGATCACCGGGCCGATGGTGACCTTCACATCCGGCCATATCTCCTGAACGGCGCGCGCCATGATATGGGCAAGGTCGTGGCGGATAAGTTCCAGCGCCGGCGCCTCGTCCTTCATCGTGTTGATGGCGATGCTCGCATCGGCTTCGATCGGCCATTGCAGATCCCAGTGCCGGCCATTGACCATGGCGGAAATGGCCTTCTTGCCCAACGATGTCGAAATCACCGCCGCAACTTCGGCCGCCGTCACGCCTTGCGGGAATCTGCGGCTCGCGCCATCGGGGAATGTGAGGGAAATATCGGCCATCTCGGCTCTCCTCGTCGGTCTGGCGCCCACGGAACGCCCGGTTGCAGGATCATATGTCCGCGCTCTGTGCGCCCGCGACGCCGGGATGTCAATGAGCCGTGACGCAAGGTCCGGTTCCGCCCCGGCAAACAAACGGGACCATGGACGTTGCGGAACCCGGCCCATGCATGTCAGCCCGGACACCGCGCCGCCTGACGGGCCGGGGATCATGGCTTGAACGGCGCCATCCCCGTACGGGCCAGTGCGTCGGCGCGTTCGTTCCCTGGGTGGCCGGCGTGGCCCTTGACCCACTCCCAGCGCACATCGTGGCGGCTCTGGGCGGCATCGAGCCGCTTCCACAGTTCTTCGTTCTTCACCGGTTTTTTCGATGCGGTTTTCCAGCCGTTCCGCTTCCAGCCATGCACCCATGCGGTCACGCCGTTTTTCACATAGGCCGAATCGGTCACCACCGTGATCGTTGAAGGCCGGGTAAGGCATTCGAGCGCGCTGATTGCCGCCAGAAGCTCCATGCGGTTGTTGGTGGTCTCCGCCTCGCCGCCGCTCAGCTCGCGTTCGCGGATCACCGTATCGCCGTCGCGCGCCTGCAACAGGACCCCCCAGCCACCGGGGCCGGGATTGCCGGAGCACGCTCCATCGGTAAAGGCAAGAAGATCGGGCATGGGCGGCGGATACGTCAGACACGCCGCCGGGGCAAGGGCTGGCCGGACCGATCAGAACCCGAGAACGATCACCGCAAGGCTTCCGACCGCGACAACGCCCATCGGCAGTTTGAGCGCCATCCACCAACCGGGCGCGATGCCGTTGCGCCAGAGGAACCAGTCGATCCCCAGCACGCCGAGAAACCCGGCGGCCAGATAAACGGCGGTGCTGACCGGGCCGCTGCCGGAAAGAAGAAAGGCCCAGAGCGGCGGAATGGCCGCAAGCGCGTATCCCGGACCCGCCGCCTCTGCCCCGGCGCGCGCAGCAAGACCCCAGAAGATCCCGCCCGAAAAGGCGAGCAGGATCGTACCGTAGAACAGGAGGATATAGGGATAGACGAACCTCGGCCCCAGCAGATGCAGCGTCAGGGATTCGACCGCCGGGACGAACCTGGTCGCGATCCCCCATGCGAACGGTACCAGCGCGGCGGCGCCAAGCGCCCGCGCGGTTCGCGGAAGATCGCTCATGCGCGCTCCAGCGCCAGCCGCAGGCCAAGCGCGGCGAAGATCGCCGCGAAAGAGCGGTTGAGCCAGCGCATTGCCCGCTCGCTCGACAGGATCGCATCGCGCGCGGTCGCGGCAAAGATACCGTAGCCGACGAAGATGACGAAGGTAAACGCCATGAAGATCGCGCCGAGCAGCACCATCTCGGCCGTGGCGGTGGCGGCGTTTCCGCTGAGAAAGGGCGGCAGCAGCGCAAGAAAGAAGATGGACAGCTTCGGGTTGAGGATGTTGATCAGCGCCCCGCGCCGGGCGACGGCGAAACGCGGCACCGGTGCACGGTCGGCATCGATGGAAAGCGCGCCGCCCGATTTCAGCGCCTGCCAGGCCAGCCAGAGCAGATAGGCGACGCCGGCGAATTTGACCATCTGAAACAGAAGCGCCGAGGTGTGCAGCACCGCCGCCAGCCCCAGCACCGCCGCCAGCAGGTGTGGCACGATCCCGACCGTGCAGCCGAGCGCGGCCCAGACCGAGGCCTGCCGCCCCTGCCCCAGCGCCGTCGCCAGCGTATAGACCACGCCCGTTCCGGGCGCGAGCACCACGACAATCGCGGTCAGCAGGAATTGCAGCGAGATCATTCCACCTTCTCCCTCAGCACGCGGGGCACCTTGAACTCGACCCGCTCGACAGCCGTCTCGACCTTTTCGACGGTCACGTCGTAGCGTTCGGCCACCGCGTCGAGCACTTCGCGCACCAGCACCTCGGGCGCCGAGGCCCCGGCGGTGATGCCGAGCGCCGAGATCCCCTCGAGCGCGCGCCAGTCGATATCGGCAGCCCGTTGCACGAGTTGCGAATAGCCGCAGCCGGCACGTGCGCCGACCTCGACAAGACGCCGCGAGTTCGACGAGTTGGGCGCGCCGATGACGAGGATCGCATCGACCTCCGCCGCCATGGCCTTGACCGCCTCCTGACGGTTGGTGGTGGCGTAGCAGATATCTTCCTTGTGCGGTCCGACGATGGACGGAAAGCGCACCCTGAGTGCGGCGACGACACCGGCGGTATCGTCGATGGAAAGTGTCGTCTGGGTCACATAGGCCAGCCGCTCGGCTTCGCGGACCTCCAGCGTACCGACATCGGCCTCGGTCTCGACCAGCAGCACCTCGCCGTCGGGCAGTTGCCCCATGGTGCCGATCGTCTCGGGGTGGCCGGCATGCCCGATCATGACGATCTGAAGACCCGCCTCGGTGTGGCGCTCGGCCTCGATATGCACCTTGCTGACCAGTGGGCAGGTGGCATCGACATAGATCATGTGGCGCCGCTCCGCCTCGGCCGGAACCGATCTGGGCACTCCGTGGGCGGAAAAGATCACCGGCCGGTCGGCCGGGCATTCGTCCAGTTCCTCGACAAAGACGGCCCCCTTGTCGCGCAGCGCGTCCACCACGTACCGGTTGTGAACGATCTCGTGGCGGACATAGACAGGCGCCCCCCATTTCTCGAGCGCCATCTCGACGATCTTGATTGCCCGGTCGACACCGGCGCAAAACCCGCGCGGCGCGGCGAGATAGAGTTTCAGCTCGGGTCTGGCCATCGGCAACCTCCGGCGAGCAGACCTAAAGCGCGCGCGCATGTTCGTCCAGAGCGGCAGGCTCAATCGCGCGCGAATTCCTCGGAACGGTCCGCGCTGTCATGGCGCGGTTCGCGCGGCGGACGTCCGATCACGTCTTTCAACTCGTCCAGTTCGATGAAATTGTCGGCCTGACGGCGCAACTCGTCGGCGATCATCGGCGGCTGGCTGCGGATGGTCGAGACGACCGACACGCGCACACCCGAGCGCTGGAGGCTCTCGACCAGCGTCCTGAAATCGCCATCACCGGAAAACAGGACGATGTGATCGACATGCGGGGCAAGCTCCATGGCATCGACCGTCAGTTCGATATCCATGTTACCCTTGACCTTCCGTCTTCCCTGACTGTCGATGTATTCCTTGGCCGGCTTCGTGACCATGGTAAACCCGTTGTAATGCAGCCAGTCGACCAGCGGCCGTATCGGAGAATAATCGTCGTTTTCCAGAAGGGCCGTGTAATAGAAGGCGCGCAGGAGCTTTCCCCGCCGCATGAACTCCTGGCGAAGCAGCTTGTAGTCGATGTCGAACCCGAGCGCCTTGGCGGCGGCATACAGGTTGGATCCATCGATAAAGAGCGCAAGCCGCTCGTCTCTGTAGAACATAAAATATCCTTCCGGTATATCTGCCCGGGCGGAGAGTGGTTGAGTGGAGTCGCCCGTGCAATGCGCGATAAATAAGGATTTCCCCCATTGCCGCAAGACATATCACGACACAATTCAGTAACAAAGTCCCTTATCTCTCTGGGCGCAAACGTTATATCGCCCGCAGGTGCCCCTGCGCGAACCGTTCGGGCAGCATTTGAAGCGCTGGAGGACGATGAAATCGTTGTCGTTTCCCGAAGCAGGCTTTTTGCCACACCCTGCATGCCGGCGGGTGCGGGCCCCGATTATGTCAACGCCGCGGCGCTGATCACATCTTCCCTGCCGGCCGCCGGGCTTCTGGACCGGCTTCACCGGATCGAGGCGCGATTCGAACGCCGGCGCGATACGCGCTGGGGGGCCCGCACGCTGGATATCGATCTTCTCGATCATGGCGGGCAGATCGCGCCCGACCTGAAAACCTGGTGGACCTGGCACGACCTGCCGCTTGAGATGCAGATGGTGCAGGCGCCGGACCGGCCGATCCTGCCGCACCCGCGCATTCAGGACAGGGCCTTTGCGCTTCTGCCGCTAGCCGACGTCGCGCCCGGCTGGCGCCATCCGGTGCTGGGCCTGAGCGTGGCGCAGATGCGCGCAAGGCTGACCGCCGGCGCGCTTTCCGGGATCGCGCCCATCGGCTGACAGTCCGCTTGCACTTTCCTCCAAGGGATAATAAGTAGCTTTTTCCCACCCTAGGCAGGACTGGAGTTGCCAATGGCCCGCGTGACGGTCGAAGACTGCGTTGACAAGGTTCCGAACCGTTTCGAACTGGTGATGCTTGCCGCCTATCGCGCGCGTGAATTGTCGGCGGGTTCCGAAATCACCATCGACCGCGACAACGACAAGAACCCCGTCGTCGCGCTGCGCGAGATCGCCGACGAAACCCAGCTTGCCGACCACCTGCGCGAGCGCCTGATCGAATCGAATCAGACCCAGATCGAGATTGACGAGCCGGAAGAAGATTCGATGGCGCTGCTGATGGAGCCGGGAAATGTCGACCGCCCCGAGGAAGACGGGATGGATGAGGAACAGATGCTGCGGGCGCTGATGCAGGCGCAGGAGCCGCGCTAGGAACGAGGGAAGACCGCGCGCGCAATGATTGACGTTGATGATCTGGTCGCGCTGGTCACCGCCTACAACCCGCGCAGCAACACCGGCAAGATCCGGGAGGCCTATGCCTTTGGCAAGGAGATGCACGCCGGCCAGACGCGCCATTCGGGCGAGCCCTATTTTTCGCATCCCGTTGCCGTTGCGGCGCTGCTGACCGAACAGCGGCTGGACGATGCCACCATCATCACCGCCCTGCTGCACGACACGGTAGAGGACACGCGCGCCAGCTATTCCGATATCGAGCGGCGGTTCGGCAGGGACGTGGCCGAGCTTGTCGACGGCGTGACCAAGCTGACCAACCTGCAGCTCAGCTCGTCAGAAACCAAGCAGGCCGAGAACTTCCGCAAGCTGCTGATTGCCATGTCGCGCGACCTGCGGGTGATTCTGGTCAAGCTGGCCGACCGGCTGCACAACATGCGGACGATCAAGTACCAGCGCACCGAAAAGCAGATCCAGAAATCGCGCGAGACGATGGATATCTATGCACCGCTGGCCGGGCGCATGGGCATGCAGTGGATGCGCGAGGAGCTTGAGGACCTTGCCTTCCGGGTGCTGAATCCCGAGGGGCGTTCTTCGATCATCCGGCGTTTCATCACGCTCCAGCGCGAAACGGGCGACGTGATCCACAAGATCACCGGCGATATCCGGCTCGAACTGAGCAAGGCGAAAATCGATGCCGAGGTCTTCGGCCGCGCCAAGAAGCCCTATTCGATCTGGCGCAAGATGCAGGAGAAGGGCATGGCCTTCTCGCGCCTCTCCGATATCTACGGCTTCCGCGTCATCACCGACACCGAACAGGATTGCTATCGCGTCCTGGGGGCGATCCACCAGCGGTGGAAGGCCGTTCCGGGCCGGTTCAAGGATTACATCAGCCATCCGAAATCGAACGGCTACCGTTCGATCCACACCACGGTTTCCGGCCGGGACGGCAAGCAGGTCGAGGTTCAGATCCGCACGCGGCAGATGCACGAGGTGGCCGAATCGGGGGTTGCGGCGCACTGGTCCTATCGCGACGGGGTGCGGGCGGAAAACCCGTTCGCGGTCGACCCCGCCGAGTGGATTTCGACCCTGACGGAACGATTCAACGAATCCGACAATGTCGATTTTCTCGAGCACATGAAGCTCGAGATGTATTCTGACCAGGTGTTCTGCTTCACCCCCAAGGGCGACGTGATCAAGCTGCCCAAGGGGGCGACGCCGCTCGATTACGCCTATGGCATCCACACCCGCATCGGCGACAGTTGCGTCGGCGCCAAGATCGACGGCGTGCGGGTGCCGCTGTGGACCCGGCTCAAGAACGGCCAGTCGGTCGAGA
>NZ_JBKEAE010000086.1:0-4859 GCF_047971885.1 Tropicimonas sp.
AGCCGTCTTCGGCTTGTAGTGGTCGTGGGGAATGCCAGCCATTTAGTAGGTCTCCCTTAGCCGAGTTGGACGGTGGTTTCGTCGACGAACTGCGCGACCGGAATCCACAGGTTCTCGGGCGCCGGACCTTTGCGGATGCGGCCGGACTTGTCGGAGTGCGAGCCGTGGCAGGGGCAGAACCAGCCGCCGAAATCGCCCGCCTCGCCGATCGGCACGCAGCCCAGATGGGTGCAGACCCCGATCATCACCAGCCATTCGCCGGCTTCGTCCAGCGCGCGGTTTTCATCGGTCGCCGGCGCCGCGGAATCGATATTGTCGTTGCGTGCGATCTTGTCGGGCAGCTCGTCGACCGGGGTCTGCCGGCTTTCCTCGATCTCCTCGGGCGTACGGCGGCGCAGGAACACGGGCTTGCCCTGCCATTTCACGGTCAGCTGCGCGCCGATGTCGAGCGAGCTCACATCAACGCGGATCGAACTGAGTGCCTGCACGTCGGCCGACGGGTTCATCTGGCTTATCAGCGGCCAGACGGCGGCACCGGTGGCCACCGTCGCGGCGCCTGCCGTGGCATAATAGAGAAAGTCTCGACGGTTTCCGCCGTCGGGGGCTTCTGCTTGGGACACGGGTTATCTCTCCCTTTTCCTTGCGTGTGTCACGCATGCGCTTTTCGGCCGCGAACTGGGCGCAGCAAGTCTGTCAAACTAATTAGACGGACCTCGGCGACCCGTCCAGCGGCCAAACCCGCACATCTGCGGCGCGGTGTCGCAAATGGGTTGAATTTGCGCATAATCCACTTCGGCCGCGCCATCGCGGCAACACCTCCTTCGCGATTTGGCGCCCGGATATGTGTTTTTGCGCGCGACGCCCGCAAACTACCAGGCAGCGACGCGGTTTGCGACGCGCGGAGCCGGATTTCCGCGATCCGGCCGGCGAATCCGCCATGCCCGGTCTTGACGCCGGAAGCGAACCCGGGCCCTGTCGCACCGGCGCGCGAACCGACGGACCTGGCATCGCGGCGCGTTTTCGCGGAGGAACCACATGACCTGCCACCTTGTCCTTGGCGATCCGGCCTATTCGAGTTGGTCGATGCGGGCGTGGCTTCTGTTCGATCATGCCGGGCTGAAACCGCGCATCACCTGGCTCGATTTCACTCTCGGCAGTGCGGAATCGCAACTGTCCGCAGTTCCGCCGGCCCGGCTGGTTCCCTGCGTGATCGGCGATGAGGGCACGGTGATCTGGGAATCGCTCGCCATTGCCGAGGAGCTTGCCGCCTGTCACCCGGCGGCGGGATTCTGGCCCGGCAACGTTGCGGCGCGTGCCACCGCGCGCAGCCTCGCCGCCGAAATGCACGCCGGCTTTCCCGCCCTGCGCAACGATTGCCCGATGAACCTGCGGACCGCCTATGCGGGGGTGGACGTATCCGGCCCGGTGGCGGCCGATCTGACCCGGCTGGCCGAAATCTGGCGCCACGCACGGCGCGTGGCGGGTGGCGAAGGCCCCTGGCTCTGCGGCCACTGGTCGATAGCCGACGCCTTTTTCGCCCCGGTTGCGGCGCGGATCGCCGGCTACGGGCTCGACATTCCGCCCGATGCGCGGGCCTATGTCGATGCGCATCTCGCGCATGCCGGGTTTCGCCGCTGGCGCGCCATGGGGCTGGTGCGCGGCACCACCCTGGAACGCTACGCCAGACCCCATGCCGTCGCTCCGTGGCCGGGCCCGGCCCCACGCCCGGCACGGGCGGTCGATGCCGGCCGGCCGGAAAACACCCGGTGCCCGTTCTCGGGCGGGCCGGCCAGGTGGCTGGCCGAACTGGACGGGCGGGTGATCGGCTTCGGCAACGCATTCTGCCGCGACAAGGTTGTGGCCGATCCCGACGCATGGCCCGAGATCGTGCAACTGCTGAACGGATAGGGCCTATACCGCGGCTGCCGGGCGAAAGGCCCGCGTCATGATGCGCTCACCCGGGGATTGTCGCGCGCATCGCGTCGCGCGCGCCGAACCTCTCGTTCCATCCGGCAAGGGCGGGGCGCCCCGCGCGCCAGTCCCGGTCGGCATGGCGGAAATCGAGGTATCCCAATGCGCAGCCGACGGCGATCTGCCCGATGTCGAGCGGTCCGGCGAGGTGGGAAACCCAGCGTTCCTCGAGCACGTCGAGCGCCCGGCTGACCTTGGCCCATTGCCCCTCGATCCAGAAATCATAGACCATTTCCTCCGGTCGCAGCCGCGATTCGTAGACGATCAGCACCGCCGCCTCCATGATGCCGTCGGCCAGCGCCTCGAGCGTCAGGACCTCCCAGATGCGCGGCCCGGGGTAGAGGTTTGCTTCCGCGCGGGCATCGAGATAGCGGCAGATCACCCGGCTGTCGAACAGTGCCGGCCCGTCTTCCCGTGTCAGGGTGGGGATCTTGCCAAGCGGGTTCTGCGCAAGCGGCATGCCCGAGGAATCGACCGGCGTTCCGGCGGCCGAGATCAGTTCGACATCGCCCGATTGTCCGGTCTCGATCAGGGTGACCATGACCTTGCGGACAAAAGGCGAGGTCCTGCTGTAGTAGAGTTGCATCGGCGCCTCCGCATGTTCGGGAGAAACGATATCCGGCGCGTCGCGACTTGCAAGCAGGTCGTGCGAGAACGCCGTTCAGGCGTGCAGTTGCAGCGAATCGTGGCCGCGTATCCGCGCCTCGACGATCCGGCCTTCCTCGCGGTCGGCATCGAACAGCACTTCGGTGAATTGTTCGGTTCGCCCTATGCGCGGGCTCTCCATCAGGATGCGGTGTGTCCGGCCCACCTGCGCCGCCAGATGCCGGACAACCTGCGCCTCTCCCGCGGCCCGAAGCCGCGCCGCCCGCTCGCGGATCACGCCACCATGAAGCTGCGGCATGCGCGCGGCGGGCGTTCCCTTGCGCGGGCTGTAGGGAAAGACGTGCAGCCAGGTCAGATCGCATTCCGTGATCAGTTCCAGCGAGCGTGCGAACATTTCCCCGGTTTCGGTCGGGAAGCCGGCGATGATATCGGCGCCGAATGTCATGTCGGGGCGCAGGCGGCGCGCCGTCTCGCAGAAACGGATCGCGTCAGCGCGGCCGTGCCGGCGCTTCATGCGCTTGAGGATCATGTCATCGCCGGCCTGAAGCGACAGGTGCAGATGCGGCATCAGCCGCTCTTCCTCGGCAATCGCCCGCATCAGCGCGTCGTCGGCCTCGATCGAATCGATGGACGAAACGCGAAGCCGCGGAAGCTCGGGCACCAGGCGAAGGATTCGCTGCACCAGGTCGCCGAGGCGGGGTGCGGCGGGCAGATCGGCGCCCCAGCTTGTCAGGTCGACCCCGGTCAGCACAACCTCGTTGTAGCCGCGCCCGACAAGCCGCCGGATCTGCTCGACCACCACGCCCGCCGGAACCGAGCGGGAATTGCCGCGCCCGAAGGGAATGATACAGAAGGTGCAGCGATGATCGCAGCCGTTCTGCACCTGCACATAGGCGCGGCTGCGTGTGCCGAATCCGTCGATCAGATGGCCGGCCGTTTCCCTGACCGACATGATATCGTCGACCTGAGCCCTTTCGGTCGTGCCGATGAAGTCGGCCGCCGCGATCGAGGCCCAGGTCTCGGGTCGCATCTTCGCGGAGTTGCCGATCACCCGGTCGACCTCGGTCATCCCGGCAAAGGTCTCAGGCTCGGTCTGGGCGGCACAGCCGGTGACGATCAGTGTCGCATCCGGGTTTTCGCGCCGCAGGCGGCGAATCTCCTGCCGCGCCTTGCGTACCGCCTCGGCGGTGACGGCGCAGGTATTGACCACAACCGTATCGCCAATGCCGGCCTCGGCCGAAAGCGCCTTCATCGCTTCGGTCTCATAGGCATTCAGCCGGCAGCCGAGCGTGGCGAAAACGGGCGGCCGGGGGGCTGGGGTCTCGTCCATCAGATCGCCCCGGGAAAGGCCGGGCCGAGCACCCCGTCGAAGACGTATGCCGTCGGTCCGGTCATGTGCACACCATCCTGGCGCCAGTCGATGCCGATCGTGCCGCCATCGAGTTCGACGGTCACGCTGCGCCCGGTCAAGCCGCGCCGTGCCGCCGCCACCGCGGTGGCACAGGACGACGACCCCGAGGCGAGCGTCACGCCAGCCCCGCGCTCCCATACCCGCATGCGCAGACGGTCCGGACCGATCACCTGGGCGACCTGCACGTTGGTCCGCTCGGGAAAAAGCGGGTGATGTTCGTGTGCCGGCCCGAAGGTCGCCAGATCCACCGCCTCGGCATCCCCGACAAAGAAGGTGCAATGCGGATTGCCCATGCCGGTTGCGGTGGGCGCGCCGTCGATCGGCAACGCCAGCGTGTCGAGCGGCTCGGCTAGCGGTATCTCGCGCCAGTCGGTCATCGGATGGCCCATGTTCACCCGGGTCAGACCATCGCCAGCGTCAGCGCATTCGAGCACCCCGCGCCCCGTCCGCAAGGTGACGTTCGTCGCCCCGGTCTCGTCCATCAGCAGCCGGGCAACGCAGCGCGTGGCATTGCCGCAGGCCGCCGAAACCGAACCGTCGGCATTGAAGAATACCAGTCTCGCATCGGCCCGGTCGTCCGGCTCGATCAGCACAAGCTGATCGAAGCCGACCCCGCGATGGCGGTCGCCAAGGGCGCGCACCAGCGCAGCATCCGGCGCCGGGGCGCCAGCGCGCCGGTCAACGACGACAAAGTCGTTGCCGAGCCCGTGCATCTTGATGAAGCGCCGGGCAAAAAGGGGATCCGCATCAACCATGGTTCGCGCCATATACGTGCGAGCGGGACCAAATTGAAGAGCCCGCAACTTTGCGCTTGACCCGGTTGGGCATGTTTCCTAGGTAGCTGACCTCGGATGGGCCGTTAGCTCAGTTG
>NZ_JBKEAE010000128.1:0-11137 GCF_047971885.1 Tropicimonas sp.
GCGCCCTTTTCATACAAGATGAGGGTGGAGAAACCGCGCACAGGTTCTCCACAGGCTTATACATTTTGACTCCGGACGCTGCTGCTACCTAAACCCCGGGGAATAACACACGGGCAGTGAGGCGATGAACGAATTGACGTCCGTCACGGCGGTCAGAACGGAATCGGCAGAGCAGGCAAGAACGGGCAGCGCGGCGGTCGAGGCACTGCTGCCGCACAATATCGAGGCCGAGCAGCAACTGCTGGGCGCGATCCTGACGAACAACGACATATACGACAGGGTCGCGTCCATTATCGAGGCCGAGCATTTCTACGACCCGGTCCATGCCCGCATCTACGAGGTTGCCAGGGCGCGCATCGGCAAGAACCTTCAGGCGACACCGGTCACGCTGAAGGCGTTTCTCGACGACGACCCGGGGCTGAAGGAACTGGGCGGCCCGGCCTATCTGGCGCGACTGGCGGGCGGTGCGATTTCGAGCTTCGCGGCGCGCGACTATGCCCAGATCGTCTATGATCTGGCGATTCGGCGCGAGTTGATGGCGCTGGGGCGCGACATCACCGCCAAGGCGAGCAATGTCGATGTCGCCTCGGAACCCAAGGAACAGATCGTCGAGGCCGAACAGGCGCTTTACAAGCTCAGCGAGGCGGGGCGATCCGAAACGGGATTTCAGAGCTTTCTCAGCGCTGTAACAGACGCAGTTCAGGTGGCTCATGCCGCCTATCAGCGCGACGGCGAACTGGCGGGACTGGCGACCGGGCTGACCGATCTCGACCGCAAGCTCGGCGGCCTGCACCGGTCGGACCTGCTGATCCTTGCCGGGCGCCCGTCGATGGGCAAGACCTCGCTGGCCACCAACATCGCCTTCAACATCGCACGCGCCTACAGGCGCGGGCTACGCGCCGACGGCACCGAAGGCGCGGTGAACGGCGGGGTGGTGGGCTTCTACTCGCTGGAAATGTCGGCCGAACAGCTTGCCGCGCGCATCCTGTCCGAGGCCTCGCGCGTACCCAGCGAACGCATCCGGCGGGGCGAGCTTTCCGAGGCCGAATTCCGCAACTTCGTCGCTGCCGCCAAGGATCTGGAGGCCTGCCCGTTATACATCGACGATACGCCCGCCCTGCCGATCAGCCAGCTTGCCGCCCGCGCCCGCAGGCTGAAGCGCACGCACGGGCTGGACGCGCTGTTTGTCGACTACCTTCAGCTTGTCCGCCCGGCCACTGCCAGGGACAGCCGGGTCAACGAGGTGTCCGAGATCACCCAGGGGCTGAAAGCCATCGCCAAGGAACTGGACATTCCCGTTGTCGCGCTGTCGCAGCTTTCGCGCCAGGTCGAAAGCCGCGACGACAAGCGCCCGCAGCTTTCCGACCTGCGCGAATCCGGCTCGATCGAACAGGACGCCGACGTGGTGATGTTCGTCTACCGTGGCGAATACTACAAGGAACGCGAAAAGCCCGGCGACGACAAGCTCGAGGCGATGGCGCAATGGCAGGAGGAAATGGAACGCCTGCACGGCAAGGCCGAGGTCATCATCGGCAAGCAGCGCCACGGGCCGATCGGCTCGGTCGATCTGAGCTTCGAGGGGGAATTCACGCGGTTCGGCAACCTCGTGCAGCCCTGGCAGCAGACCGGCGACACCTACTGACACCCGGGCATTTGCATTGCCGCGCCGCCTGAACCTTTTGCGTCGCCTTCTTCACCCGTGGTCGCAGCGGGCGTCGGCGCCTTTGCCCTTGACCTCGCCGGCGGGCCTGTCAAGAACCGGTCCCATGGCATCAGGAATTCTCAGCATCGATCTCGACGCGCTGGTCGCCAACTGGCGGGCGCTCGACGCGAAAACCGGCTCCGGCACCGAAACCGGCGCCGTGGTCAAGGGCGATGGCTACGGGCTGGGCGCGGCGCGGGTGGCGCGGGCGCTGGCACGCGCCGGCGCGCGCCGCTTCTTCGTCGCGATGGCCGAGGAAGGCGCCGCCATCCGCGAAGCGCTCGGGCACGGCGTGGGCATCCACGTCTTCAGCGGCCACATGCCGGGCGACACAGACATGATCGGCGATCTGGATCTGATCCCGATGCTGAACTCCATCGACCAGCTTACCCGCCATTTCGAAGCGCTGCCCGGCACCCCCTATGGTATACAGCTTGACACCGGCATGAACCGGCTCGGGCTGGAACCGGTCGAATGGGCTGCCGTGCGCGGGCTGACCGAAGCGCATCCTCCGCAACTGATCATGAGCCATCTGGCCAGCGCCGACGAGCCCGGATCGGCGCAGAACGCCAGCCAGTTGCGCCAGTTCCGCGAGATGACCGACGGCACCGGCGTTCTGCGGTCGCTGTCGGCGACCGGCGGCATCCTGCTTGGCGCCGATTACCACTTTGAGGTGACACGCCCGGGCATCGGGCTCTATGGCGGCCTGCCCTTTACCGGCGCGCTGCCGGTTGCCAGCCTGACACTGCCTGTCGTCCAGACCCGGATCGTCGGCCCCGGCGAAACGGTCGGCTACAATGCAACGTGGACGGCCGAAACCGAAACGCGGATCGCCACGGTATCGGGCGGCTATGCCGACGGCCTGCTGCGCAGCCTGTCGAACCGGGGCACGCTGTTTGCCGGCGGCATTCCCTGCCCTATCGTCGGCCGCGTCTCGATGGATTTGATAACAGTCGATATCGGCGCGCTCGACCATGTGCCGGCCGGGCTCGATATCCTGTGCCCCGAACAGGGCGTCGATGCCCTGGCGCAGGCCGCCGGAACCATCGGCTACGAGATCCTGACCTCGCTCGGCGCCCGCTATCAGCGCAAATCCGTCGGGGGTCTGGGGTGAGCACCGCAACCCTGACCCGTCCGCTCGCGGCGGTCGGGCGGCCTGTGCTGCGCGGGCTGGCCGGCATCGGGCGGATGGTTCTCTATGCGCTTGCGGTAATCAGCCACGTCTTCCGCCCCCCCTATTACCCGCGCGAGTTTCTTCACGCCGTGATGACCATCGGCTGGTATTCCCTGCCGGTGGTGGGGTTGACGGCGCTTTTCACCGGCGGTGCGCTCGCGTTACAGATCTATTCGGGCGGCGCGCGGTTTTCGGCCGAATCCGTGGTGCCCTCGATCGTCGCCATCGGCATGGCGCGCGAGCTTGGCCCGGTTCTGGGCGGGCTGATGGTGGCGGCGCGCGTCGCCTCGTCCATCGCGGCCGAGATCGGCACGATGAAGGTGACCGAACAGATCGACGCGCTGGTCACGCTGTCGACCAATCCACTGAAATATCTGGCGGTTCCGCGCGTGCTGGCCGCCACGCTGACCGTGCCGGTACTGGTGGCGGTGGGCGATTCCATCGGCATCATGGGCGGCTGGCTGGTGGGGGTGAACCGGCTCGGCTTCAATTCCCACGTCTACCTGAAAAACACCGTCGATTTCCTTGAGTTTTCCGATGTCGCCTCGGGCGTCGCCAAGGGGGCTGTCTTCGGCTTCATCGTCGCGCTGATGGGCTGCTATTACGGCATGAATTCGGATCGCGGCGCCCAGGGGGTCGGCAAGGCGACCAAGCTGGCGGTGGTTGCCGCCTCGGTGCTGATCCTGGCCTCCAACTACATGCTCACGGAGTTCTTCTTCTCGGCATGATACGGCTCGACAACGTTCACAAGGCCTTTGGCGACAATCGGGTGCTGCGCGGCGTCACGCTCGAGGTGCCGACCGGCGAAAGCATGGTCATCATCGGCGGCTCGGGCACCGGCAAATCGGTGGCGCTGAAGTGCATCCTGGGGCTGGTGACGCCGGATGCCGGCACCATCACGCTCGACGGTCAGCCGCTGGATGACCGCAACCGCAGGGTATTTCTGCGGCGTTTCGGCATGCTCTTTCAGGGGGCAGCGCTGTTCGACAGCCTTACCGTCTGGCAGAACGTCGCTTTCCGGCTGCTGCGCGGCAGCCTCCGCCGCCCTCGCGCCGAGGCACGCGACATCGCCATCGAGAAGCTGCGCCGCGTCGGGCTCGGCCCCGAAACCGCCGAGCTTTTCCCCGCCGAGCTTTCAGGCGGCATGCAGAAGCGCGTCGGGCTGGCCCGTGCCATTGCCACCGATCCGCAGGTCATCTTCTTCGACGAGCCGACAACCGGGCTCGACCCGATCATGGCCGGCGTCATCAACGACCTGATCCGCGAAATCGTCGTCGAGATGGGCGCCACCGCCATCACCATCACCCACGACATGACATCGGTCCGCGCCATCGCCGACGACGTGGCCATGCTGTATGACGGGGTCATCAAGTGGTCCGGCCCGGTCGAAGAAATGGACGCCTGCACAGACCCTTACGTACAGCAGTTCATCCACGGACGCGCCACAGGGCCGATCACCACGCTGCGGTAGGCGGCGAATGGGCTGCACGCGGCCAAACTGCGGCGGCGGTTGCGGCGCGGCTCACTCGGTCACGGTCGCCGGCGCGCCCGGCAGGTCGAACACCTGCCCGGGATAGATCAGGTCCGGATCGTCGATCTGGGCACGGTTGGCCTCGAATATCTGCACATAGCGCATGCCACTGCCGTAGCGGTCCGATGCGATTCGCCACAGCGAATAGCCGGGCTGCACGGTGATGACCGAGGCGTGGATCTCGCCCGCGGCGCTGCCGGGCACGCGCCGCGCCAGTTCGGCCGGGCTCTCGCGCTTGAACGGGGTTGCGAACCGCGAAACCACCTGCCCGCCGGCGTTTCGCTGCTCGACCGAAATGCGGTAGAGACCCGGCTCCATCGGCGGCAGATCCGCCCGCCAGGTGCCGCGTTGCGTCACCGCGACGGGCCGCACCTCGGCGCGGTCGAGAAAAAGATGCACATCCGCCGCGCCGCCGCCGGCCGTCCGGCCTTCCAGCGTGATTTCCCCGCCGTCGCCATAGGTGATGAGGTCGATCGTCACCCGATCGCTTGGCGCACCCGGCAGCGCACCCGCAGGTTGCAGCAGCCCCACACCCGCCTCGCCGGCCAGCAACACCGCCGGCGCGCCCGACGCTGCGGCAGTATCCGTTTCGGCCGCCACAGCGCCATCGCCCGATGGCTGGGCACTTTCGCCCGGCGCCACCCCGCCCGCAGGGGCGGCGGAGAGCAACCCGGGCGGCGAGGCGAGAATCACGCTGTCGGGCGAACGCGATTCGACCCCGGCCGCGTCGCGGCTGCGCAGGATCACCACCCGGGCACCATCGCCGGACGGAATATCGAACAGCGCGGCGAACCCGCCGGTATCGTCGGCTGTCGCGTCGCCGCGCGCGATGCCGTCCACCTCGACCGTCACCCTCGCGCCCGGCGCGGCCCGCCCGGCAACCAGCGCCTGCCCTGACGGATCCACACGCACCACATCGAAAGAGGGGGCGATCGCCACTGTCCCGCCGTTTGCGGGATCCTGGCCGGGGGCGCCATCATCCGCGCTTTTCACAATCCGCGGCGGCGCTGGCACAGCCATATCGCCCCCTGCCGGTGTTTCGCCCGGCCCGCCGGTGGATGCGGGCGCGGCGCTTCGGGACGGCTCGGCTGGCACGGTCGGGTCCCGTACCGGCTCCCTGCCCCCCATCCACAGCCAGAGAGCAAGCAAAATGGCCACTATCGCGACCGCCGCAACCGACCGGTTGCGCCTGCCGGTTTCGCCCTCATCCGCCATCATCGGCCTCCGACCCACATCGCCCGCCCGCAGCGGGTTGAGTGACAATAGCAAGCCCGGTATCACGGGTCAAAATCATGTATCTCAAGGTCTTGCCGCAATGTCACATTCCCGTTCGATCTGCGTCTACTGCGGCTCCCGCGATGGCGCGCTGCCCGCCTATGCCGAAGCCGCCGAAGCGCTTGGCGCGGCGATCGCGGCCGAGGGCTGGCGGCTGGTTTACGGCGCCGGCGACATCGGCCTGATGGGCCGGGTCGCGCGCGCCGCGCAGGCCGGTGGCGGCCAGACCTTTGGCGTGATCCCGGTGCATCTGTTCGAGCGCGAGGTCGGCAAGCGCGACCTGTCGACCTTTGTCGTCACCGAAACGATGCACGAGCGCAAGAAGGTCATGTTCATGAACGCCGATGCGATCGTCGTCCTGCCGGGAGGCGCCGGCAGCCTCGACGAGTTTTTCGAGGTGCTGACCTGGGCGCAGCTCGGGCTTCACGCCAAACCGATCCTGCTGCTCGATATCGCCGGCTACTGGGCGCCGCTCGATGCCCTTCTGCACCATGTCGTCAAACAGGGTTTTGCTGAACCATCACTGCTGAACCTCGTCGCGCGCATCCCTGACGTTCCTGCCCTGACGGCCCGGCTGCGAAGCGAACTCGCCTAGCCCTGCCGCAGCAATCCTCCGAAGCGGGCGATGCCGCTTCGGAGCGTTCACCTGCCATCCTGAACGCCGGTCAGGGGCGCATCGAGCCGGTGTCGATGAACCGCTGGTGCCAGGACAGCGCCTCGCGCGGCAGCGACGGGGTCTGCTGGCCAAAGGCATCGCGCTTCGCCCGTTCGAAATAATCCTCGAGATAGGGGCGGTAATCGGGGTGGGCGCAGTTCTGGATGATCGCCTGAGCGCGTTTCTTCGGCGCAAGTCCGCGCAGATCGGCCAGGCCCTGTTCGGTCACCAGCACCTGCACGTCCTGCGTGATGTGATCGACGTGGCTGACCTGGGGAACGATGGTCGAGATATCGCCGCGCTTCGCCAGCGAGGGCGAAACGAAGATCGAGATATAGGCGTTGCGCGCGAAATCGCCCGAGCCGCCGATGCCGTTCTGGATGCGCGAGCCCATCACCAGCGACGAGTTCACGTTGCCGTAGATGTCGGCCTCGATCATGCCGTTCATCGAGATGCAGCCAAGGCGCCGGATCACCTCGGGGTGGTTCGAGATCTCGGTCGGGCGCAGGATGACCTTGCCATGATAGAATTCGATATTGTCGCGAAAGCGCTGCGCCGCCTCGGGGCTCAGCGAAAACGCGGTGGCCGAGGCCGAAACCAGCTTGCCCGAATCCAGAAGGTCGAGCATGCCGTCCTGCAACACCTCGGTATAGGCCTTCAGATCGTAGAACGGGGTGTTGCGCAACCCGTCGAGCACCGCATTGGCGACATTGCCCACCCCCGACTGCAACGGCAGCAGGCGGTTGGTCAGGCGGCCCATCTTTACCTCGTGTCCGAGGAAATCCATCAGATGCCCGGCAATGGTCCGCGAGGTATCGTCGATCGGCGAAAACGGCGCGTTGCGGTCCGGAAGATCGGTGACGACGATCGCGGCAACCTTGTGCGGATCGCAGCGGAAGGTGTGCTGGCCGATGCGGGCGTCGGCCTGAACCATCGGGATCGGCACGCGGTTCGGCGGCAGGGCCGTGCCGTAATAGATGTCGTGCATCCCCTCCAGCCGCTCGTCGTGCCAGTTGTTGACCTCGAGGATCACCTTCTCGGCCCGGTCGATCCATGTCTTGTTGTTCCCGACCGAGGTGGCCGGGATCAGCGAGCCATCCTCGCGGATACCCGTGACCTCGATCACCGCGGTGTGGAGCGGGCCGAAGAACCCTTCCCAGACCATCGGTGCGACATGGCTGAGGTGCATGTCGAGGTATTCCATCTCGCCACGGTTGATCTTTTCGCGCCCGACCGGATCGGAGTTGTATGGCAACCGGTATTCGATCGCGTTCGATCTGGACAGCGCACCATCCAGTTCGGGACCGGTCGACGCGCCGGTCCAGAGCTTGATCTTGAACTCATCGCCCGCGTCATGGGCCGCGTCGATATTGGCGGCCAGCGCCAGCGGAAGGGCCTTGGGATAGCCCGAGCCGGTGAAACCGCTCATGCCGACAGTATCACCCGACCTGATCAGCGACGCGGCATCTTCCGCGCTCATGACTTTCGAGCGTAAATAGGAATTCTTAATGCGATCAGTCGAGGTCACGGTGGGTCTCCATCTTATATCTCGAACCGTCTTCATGAACGGTTTCAATTACTTCGGCATTCGGAGCAACGGCAATGCGATCCGCCGTGATGGCGGAAGGTCCCGTTCCGGCACCGGCAGTCGGCCACGGCCGAATGTCACGCGGCACCGATATGCGCAAACGGAAACGACCTTCAATGTGACGAGATAGCATTGCTAACGCTAACGTGGACACATTGGCGGATCATCCCGCAACACGTTGAATATACTGAGAAATACCTGACCTGCACTGGATGCAACATACGCGCACCGACAGCATCTTCAAGGGCCCGTAACACCCATTTGTGAAGAGCGCCCCCCGAAACAGACGGGCGATCGTTACGGTTTTCAGTTGGTTTGACCCCCCTTTGAAAAAGAAGGTTTGTTTTCAGGTTGTTGTGGAGGGCAGATTTCAGTGGGTTTGATACCGCTGGGGTGGTTTGGGCTGTTTTGAGCGCTTGGGGCGGGATCGTACCGAAAAAGTTCAATGATTTCAATGGGCTTTTTGCGGAGGTGTGGGGGAATCTGCCCACACCCTACAGGTCTCCTCCGCTCATCAACTGTTTGAGTGGAAGCGCGAGCAAAGAGCCCTCATGGTATTCTTCCAAGCGTTTGAGGTCCCGTTCGCATGATGAATCCGGTGAAGCGATATCTTCGTGCAACGCAAGAGCAAAAGCTGTGGACAGATGAAGGCGTCGCAGGTTGAGGGGACGCGGCGGCTTTGCCGGTCTCTGGCGGAGTTTCCGGCCGGTGTGGCTGCCGGGCTTGAGCGGATCGGAGCGCTGATCGACCGCGGCGATCCAAGCGTCAGCGCGGAGATTTCCGCGCTGCTGGTCGAGTTGCTGGCGAATGCGCACCGGGTGTGCGTGATCGTCAACGTTCTGAAACCCATCATCGAAGCCGCCGTGATCTCCGATCCGGACGGAAGACCAGGGAGGCTGCAATGATGGTTGCGGAAATGATGCGCGGCCACCCGCACTGGCGCGGGTCGCCGAGGCCCTCGGCCTCGATGCCGGAGCAGGTGAAGTCACCATCCTCGCCGCGATCCACGACACCGCCATGCCCGACACGGCCCGCTTCATGCCGGCCGACAAGGTGGCCGAGTTGATGGCCGACCTGCGCGAAACCAAAACCCAGCTTCGGGAGTTGCAAACCGATATCCGGGTCGATGCCGCCATCGCCGGCGGACAGATGCCGCCCGCCATGCGCGATTGGGCCACCGCGCTCTGCATGGCCGACCCGGATGCCTTCGAAGTCTTCGCCGCCGAATCGAAGAAGAAATACGCCTATCTCTTCCGCAGCCCGATCACCGAGAAGCACCTGAAGCGTCTGGACCGCTTCGACGACACCGAGGAAGCCAGACTTGCCCGCCAGCTCGGCCTCGACCCCGCCCGGCTGCGCGACTGAACCGGGCAGGAAGCGCGTTTCTCCTGCGCGCGTCCCGCCCCGCCGGTGAGGCGCTGTCGTCCCCGCCTCACCGGCACCAGACGACCGACAAGGACTACTTCCAATGGCCAACGCGCCCGCCACCCTGATCGCCGACCTGCGCGCCCAACTTGCGGCGGCAACCGACCTTGCGAGCAAAACCCAAGCCGCCCTGACCCGCGCTGAACGGACCCTTTCAACCATCGTTCAAAGCGGCATTGAAACCTTCGCCCAAAGCCTCCCCGACTGCGCCTTGCCATACGACCCCCACCGCGCAGCCCACCGCGCCGGCATCCGCCCGAAAATCGTCTCCGACCCCGAGCTTCAAGCCTTCATCGCCGCCCGCATCACCCGAATGACCTTCCAGAAACTCGCCGACGAAGTTGCCCAGCACTTCCCGAAAGACCGCCGCGTCGGCAAATCCGCAATCCACGACTGGTGGCACAAGCACGGGAAAAAGGCGTACCGTCCCGGATAGGCTGCGGACTGCCCGGCTCTTCCGATATCAAAACCCCAAGTAGCCGGGGGTACAAAACAACTGAAAGCACACACCGGGCGGACGGTGACGGCGCCCTTCGGGATGACAGGGCGCCGCGGGTTTCGCCAGGCTATGCGCGCGCGCGATAGTATCCGACAAGGCGGGCGGTCGAGCCGTCCTTGCCGTCGGTACCCTGATCGCCTGCCAGTACCGGCTCCAGTGCCTTGGCAAGCTCCTTGCCCAGCTCCACCCCCCACTGATCGAACGAGTTGATGCCGAGGATCACGCCCTCGACAAAGACCCGATGCTCGTAGAGCGCCACGATCTGGCCCAGCACCTCGGGCGTCAGCAGCGGGTAGGCGAGCGTGGTCGAGGGGCGGTTGCCGGGGAAGACCCGGTGGCGCGCCTGCCGCTCAAGCTCCGCGCCGGTCAACCCCCTGGCCGCCATGATCGCGGTCGCCTCGGACAGCGAGCGGCCGC
Organism: Tropicimonas sp.; assembly: GCF_047971885.1. Lineage (NCBI taxonomy): Bacteria > Pseudomonadati > Pseudomonadota > Alphaproteobacteria > Rhodobacterales > Roseobacteraceae > Tropicimonas > Tropicimonas sp. Next base: position 10,267 of record NZ_JBKEAE010000128.1, read on the forward strand.
GCAGCAGCGCCTCGGACTGGGCGAGGCAGTTGGCCACCAGCAGGCGGTGCATGTAGGACAGGTCCTTCTCGTGCCCCTCGGCGCCGAACATGAACTCGCAGGGTACGACACCGGTGCCCTGATGGATAAGCTGATAAAAGGCATGCTGGCCGTTGGTGCCCGGCTCGCCCCAGACGACGGGGCCGGACATCACTTCCAGATCGGCGCCGTCCATCGAGACGCGCTTGCCGTTGCTCTCCATCTCGAGTTGCTGGAGATAGGCCGGCAGCCGGATCAGCCGCTGCTCGTAGGGCAGCACGGCACGGGTCGGATAGCCGCAGACCTGATGATGCCAGATGCCCACCAGCGCCAGCAATACCGGCAGGTTCTCGCGCAATCCGGCGGCCCGGAAATGGCGATCCATCGCTTCGCCGCCGCGCAGGAAGGCGCGGAAGGCCGGCCCGCCGACCGCGATCATCACCGAAAGCCCGATCGGCCCCCACATCGAATAGCGCCCGCCGACCCAGTCGGCGAAACCGAAGACGCGCGAGGCGTCGATACCGAAGGCCGCCGTCAGGTCGAGGTTCGACGACAGCGCGGCGAACTGGCCGGCCGGATTGCCGACCTTTCCCTCCATCCTTTCCCGGGCGACCCGCGCGTTGGTCATGGTCTCGATGGTGGTGAAGGTCTTGGAGGCGACAATCACCAGCGTCGTGCGCGGATCGAGCGGCCCCAGCACATCGGATATGTTCGCGCTGTCGACGTTCGAGACGAAATGGCAGCGCGGCCCGTCGTGATAGGGCGCAAGCGCCAGCGTCGCCATGGCGGGGCCGAGGTCGGACCCGCCGATCCCGATGTTGACCACATCGGTAATATTGCCCCCCTCGCCGCG
>NZ_JBKEAE010000167.1:0-2922 GCF_047971885.1 Tropicimonas sp.
CGCCGCCTTGGACAGCAGCGCGCCGAAGGTGATGATCTGCCCTACCCGGTCATGGCCGTATTTCTCCTGCACATAGCGGATCACCTCCTCGCGGCGATCCATGCAGAAATCGATGTCGAAATCAGGCATCGAAACCCGCTCGGGATTGAGGAAGCGTTCGAACAGCAGCGAATAGCGCAGCGGGTCGAGGTTGGTGATGGTCAGCGCATAGGCCACCAGCGAGCCCGCCCCCGAGCCCCGCCCCGGCCCGACCGGAATGTTGCGCGCCTTGGCCCATTTGATAAAATCGGCAACGATCAGGAAATAGCCGGGAAAGCCCATCTCCTCGATGATGCCCAGTTCGAAATCGAGCCGCTGTTCATATTCCTCGACCGGCGCCGCATGCGGGATCGCCGCCAGCCGTCTGGCCAGCCCGTCGCGCGCCTGGCGGCGCAATTCCTCGACTTCGTTTTCGGCGAATGTCGGCAGGATGGGTGCACGCGTCTCGGCGGTTACGGCGCAGCGCCGCGCAATCTCGACCGTGTTCGAAAGCGCTTCGGGCAGGTCGGCAAACAGCGCCGCCATCTCGTCCGGGCTTTTCAGGTAGTGCTGCGCCGTCAGCCGACGGCGCGGCTCCTGCTGGTCGACATAGGCGCCCTCCGCGATGCAGATCAGCGCATCGTGCGCCTCGTAGAACTCGGGCCGGGGGAAATAGACGTCGTTGGTGGCGACCAGCGGCAGGTTCCGCGCATAGGCGCCTTCGACGAAGAAGCGTTCGGTCGCGGCTTCGGGCTCGGGCAGACCGTCCTCACCCGGGTGGCGCTGCAATTCCACATACAGGCGCTGCGGATAGATCGCGGCCAGCCGCGCCAGCAAAGCTTCGGCCCGTGGCATCTGGCCGCTGCGTACCAGACGGCCCAGCGGGCCATCCGGCCCGCCGGTCAGGCAGATCACCCCTTCCGAATGGGCCGCCAGATCGTCTTCGGTGAGGTGAGGCGCGGCATGATCGCCCCGCAGATACAGGCGCGAATTCAGCTTCAGCAGGTTGCCGTATCCGGCCGCGTTCTGTGCCAGCAGCACCAGCGGCGCGGGCGGCACCGGCTTCTGGCCCGGCAACGCCGGGTCGTAGTCCAGATCGGCCTGGCACCCCATGATCGGCTGAATCCCGGCACTCCGCGCGGCCACCGAAAATTCGAGCGCGGCGAACATGTTGTTCGTGTCGGTCACCGCAACCGCCGGCATTCCCGTCTTGCCGCACAGGCCCGGCAGTTTCTTGGTCCGGATCGCCCCTTCGAGAAGCGAATATTCGGTGTGCAGGCGGAGATGGATGAATCGGGGCGCGTTGCTCATGGAGCCTGCTTAACAGGAAACCGCAGGGAAGGTAATCGAACAGACGAAGCCGCCACTCCCTGCCGGCAGGTGGCCCGACCCGCGGCACCTGCCACCGGGGGAAACCGCGAAGACGGGTAATCGGGTGCCGCGCAGGGGCGACAAAGTGCCGGTTGACCCCGGTTTCAGCATTCATACGGTCCCCCGATGATGAAAATTCCCGGTCTCGAAGCCCTGACGGGGCGACGGTTGCTTGTTGGCACGACGCTCGTACTTCTGGTCTCGCTCCTGCTGGGGCAGCTGGCGGCGGGCGATCCGGGCCTGATGTTCGAGGAAAGCGGAACCGTCACGCTGGCCTCGTTTTTCTTCCTCTTGGCGATCGCGCGCGTGAATGGCAGAATTTTCACGCTGCGGCGCTCCAAAGCTCTGCCTTTGTGGGACGATCCGGCGGTAATCTGGGCTCTGATCTGCCTGGGTTTCGTTTTCCTTGCCTTCGATGAAGTCGCCGAGATCCATGAAAGAGCGGACAAATGGCTTCACCATATCCTCCGGTTGCAGGAAACCGCGCTGAGCGACAGGATTGACGATTTCATCATCGCCATCTACGGCATGACAGGCTTGGCCCTGATCTGGCGCTACAGATCGGAATTCGCGCATTCCACCAGATTGCGCAACTGGCTGGGCGCCGGTGTCGGCATCACCTTTCTCTCCGTCATCCTCGACATGCTGGGCAACCGGAGCGACGTGCTGAGAGCCTTCGGGCTCTCGCTCCAACATGCCGACACTGTCCAGGGCTGGATCGACATCGTCGAGGAATGCTGCAAGCTTTTTGCCGAAGTCTGTCTGCTGAGCGGCTTTCTGTGCCAATGGCGCGACCTGCGGCAAAAGCCGGCGCCCTTGCCGTAGAAAACGCTGTCCCGACACCCCCGTCTGAACAGAAACACCCTGCATGATGCGAGGGCTTCGTCAACGGTCTGACGGCCGGCAAGGCCGGCCGTCAAAAGGTTTGTCGCCTGTCGGGCGGAATTACATATCCCGGCTTTCAGGTGTGTCGACGATGAACGGATCCCCGGAGGATGAGCCGAAAATGTCGTCCGCCGTCGTGGTTTCGACCGGTGCTGCCAGCGCGGCGGCGGCTTCGGCCTCGGCCCGTCGTGCCTCGATGACCTTCTGGTCGCGCTCCTGCGCAATCCGGCGCACCCGCTGGGTCGCGCCACCGGTACCGGCCGGGATCAGCCGGCCGACGATGACGTTCTCCTTGAGGCCGACGAGCTTGTCGCGCTTGCCCTGCACCGAGGCCTCGGTGAGCACCCGCGTCGTCTCCTGGAAGGAGGCGGCGGAGATGAAGGAACGGGTCTGCAACGACGCCTTGGTGATGCCGAGCAGGATCGGCTCGCCTTCGGCCGGGCGGCGGCCATCGGCGATCGCCTTCTCGTTGGCGGCGTCGAATTCCGTCTTGTCGACATGCTCGCCCTTGAGCAGCGTCGTCTCCCCGGAATCGAGGATCTCCCACTTCTGCAACATCTGGCGAACGATCACCTCGATGTGCTTGTCGTTGATCTTCACGCCCTGGAGGCGATAGACGTCCTGCACCTCGTCGATCATGTAATCGGC
>NZ_JBKEAE010000050.1:0-6547 GCF_047971885.1 Tropicimonas sp.
TCGATGGCGCCCCGGGTCTGGAGGCCGCGCTGGTGGAACTGTGGGGCGAGGACCTGCCGATCCAACGCTGCACGGTTCACAAACACCGCAACCTGCTGGCCCATGCACCAAAGCATCTCCACGACGAACTGACCGAGGACTGCCGCGACATGATCCATGCCGACACCGCCGCCGGGATCGAGAAGAAACGCAAGGCATTCCTGCGCAAATGGTGCCTGAAATGCCGGGCCGTGGCCGACAGCCTGGAAGAAGCAGGTGATCGGCTCTTCACCTTCACACGGCTTGACCCGTCTCAATGGAAATCAGCCCGGACCACCAACGCCATCGAGCGCCTGAACGGGGAGTTCCGACGCCGCATCAAGACCCAGACCGTGCTGCCCTGTGCCGAGACCGTCCCGATGCTGCTCTGGACGCTGCTCGCCTCCGGCCGGATCCAGATGCGCAAGGTCGATGGCTGGGAAACCCTTTCTCAGCCCCTCGAGCCGATGCCCCTTGACCTCACAGCCTGAAACACCGATCCCTCACATGCCCGGATCGCGCTGCCAGGCAATTTCCACTGCATTCGCAACACGACCTAAGTCGGATTTGATTGTTCAGTCCCTTGAAGGCACATGGAGTTTGGTTTCTCAGCAGTCTTGCCTGGAGACGAAGCGACAAGGGCGGCAAACATGAGGCACGCCGACAGAAGCTGGCCTTGGGGCGCGGCCTTGCGGAGAATTGAGGCAGCCCAATACTGCGGACATTCGCCTGGGCACTTCGACAAGCTCGTGAGAAGCGGAATCTATATCCAAGCGACTGAAACCGGGGGGCGATCCAACCGAAAGCACACACCGGGCGGACGGTGACGGCGCCCTTCCGGATGACAGGGCGCCGCGGGTTTCGCCAGGCTATGCGCGCGCGATAGTATCCGACAAGCCGGGCGGTCGAGCCGTCCTTGCCGTCGGTACCCTGATCGCCGGCCAGTACCGGCTCCAGTGCCTTGGCAAGCTCCTTGCCCAGCTCCACCCCCCACTGATCGAACGAGTTATCGCCTCCAGGCTCTGCGCCCTGCCGGCCCGGTCCGCAACGGCGGGAAGCCTCTGATTGACTACCGACGACGGCGGGTACCGCGCGTCAGAGCTTCGCGAGATCGTCCTTCAGCGATTTCTCGATCCGGTCGAGCGGCACGTTGGTAAGCGTCTTGGGAATTTCGGCCACAACCTTGTCCGCCACTTCCTTGTGCAGCCTGCGCCGAAGCTCGCCCAGCACCACCGGCGGCGCAACGATCACCAGCCGGGTGAACGCGCCGTCGTGCGCCTTGCTGTAGAGCAGCCTGGCAAGCTCGTCGGCAAAACGCTCCTTCGCCAGCCGGTGCCAGTCAGCCTCCTCCATGGCCGAGCGCTGATTATCACCGCCGTCGGCCCTGCGCCCCGGCCGGTCGGACTGCTGTTCGCGGTTGGGCGGATCGTCCTGCCGCTTCTCGATCACAAGGTTCAGATCCGGGTTCTGCGCGTCGAGATCGTTGCGCAGGAACAGCGCCTTCTCGCCGTCGGCGATCAGCACCCAGGTACCATGGGAAATACGGGTCATCGACAGTCCTCCAACGCTCGTCAGGTCCTGCGCAGCGCCGTGCGCCACCGATATCCGGAGACATCCGGGCCCGCGCCGCCCGGCCAGCCTGCCACCATGAAAGACGCGCAACGGTTACGGGTCAACAGGACAGAAACGCCTCCCGGGACGCAACACGCCCCGCGCTCCACTTGCGGACCACGGGGCGTGCGCACGAGGTATCTCTCAGGCGCCGGCGGCGCGCCGGCTCACATCCGGCTGGCGACGTTTTCCCAGTTGACCAGATTGTCGAGGAAGTTGCTCAGGTAGGCCGGGCGCTTGTTGCGGAAATCGATGTAGTAGGAATGCTCCCACACATCGCAGCCCAGCAGCGCGGTCTGGCCGAAACAGACCGGGTTCACGCCATTTTCGGTCTTGGTCACCTTCAGGCTGCCGTCGCTGTCCCTGACCAGCCAGCACCAGCCCGAGCCGAACTGCCCGGCACCGGCGGCGGCGAATTGCGCCTTGAACTCGTCGACCGAGCCGAAACTGCCGGCAAGCGCCTTTTCAAGCTCGCCGGGCATCGCATTGCCGCCCGGGCCCATCATTTCCCAGAACTGGTTGTGATTCCACAGTTGCGAGATGTTGTTGAAAATTCCGTTCTGCGCCACCGCACCCTTGTCGTAGGTGCCGACAATGATCTCTTCAAGCGACTTGCCGTCCCACTCGGTGCCGGCGATCAACTTGTTACCGTTGTCGACATAGGCCTTGTGGTGCAGGTCGTGGTGATACTCGAGCGTTTCCCGGCTCATGCCCTTGGCGGCAAGCGCGTCGTGAGCATAGGGAAGATCGGGGAGTTCGAATGCCATCGGGCAGTTTCCTTCCTGTGCAGCAGTTCTCAGCGCCTTTTCTGGACGTCGCGCTCCCCGAGGTCAAGCAATGCCTCGCCACTTGCGATCACAATGCGCCGGTCAGTCGCCGAACACTCCCGTGGGACCGGACGCGGCGGCATCGCTGAGCAGGTCAAAGGCATATTGCGCGACCGAGCGGAAGCAGAGCACCAGAATAGCGCCGTCCTCGCGCATCCAGAAGGCCGCCGCGATCTGACCCAGCCGGGTGCGCCGCATCTCGCCCGGACCAAAGGCTGCCGGCAAAAGATCGGCCGGGCAGAGACGCGCCAGAACGTCCCGCGCGGCGGTACCGTCGACCCTGAACAATGCGCGCGCATCCGACACGTCAACCGCCAGATGGTGCAGCCCGGCAAGCGCGGCGCCGAGTTCGGCCACCACCGCTTCGCTGCGGTCATGGGGCACCAGCAGCAGCAGTTCGTCCGGCGACATCCAGGCAACCGAGTATTCGCCCGCCCACACGATCCGCCGCCGATCGGGAAGCGGACAGCCAAGCGCACGCTGTACCGCCCCGGCAACCTGCGGGTCGTCCAGATCGGCGCGCAAGGTCACCATGCCCGGCAGCGGCATCTCGGCAATGGTCGCGTGCGGCCCGGCAAAGGATGCACCGTTCAGCGCGGTCGCGGTGTCAGACATTCTGCTTCTCCCCATCCGGATCGAAAAAGACCGGGCTGACGATCCGCGCCGCGATCAGGTTGCCCCCGGTGGCGGTAAAGTTCAGCACCTCGCCCATGCGCTCGGGGCCACGTTCGACAAGCCCCATGGCGATACCGCGGCCGGTCGTCGGCGAATGGTAGGTCGATGTCACCCGGCCCACCGTGTTGCGCTGGCCGTTGGCGTTTCTGCCCTCGCCCACCGCATAGGCGCCGTCGGGCAGCACCGAACCGTCAAGCGTTTCGAGCCCGACCAGCCTCCAGCGGTCGGGACTGGTCATGTGGGAGCGCTCCTGCGCGCGCTTGCCCAGATAATCGCCCTTCTTCTTCGAAATCGCCCAGCCGAGCCCGAGGTCCTGCGGGATCACCGTGCCATCGGTTTCGTCGCCGACCATGATGAAGCCCTTCTCGGCCCGCATGACGTGCAGCGCCTCGGTGCCGTAGGGCGTGACGCCGAGATCGCGGCCGGCAGCGATCAGCGCGTCCCACAGGGCGCGGGCGCGGCCGGCGGGCACGGCAATCTCGAAGCTCAGTTCGCCCGAGAACGAGATGCGATAGATCCGCACAGGAAAACCGGCCAGTTCGCCCCCGGCCCAGCCCATGAAGGGAAGCGTTTCGGGCGACAGATCGAGCCCGCCGAGCCGGTCAAGCAGCATACGCGCCTGCGGGCCGACAACGGCGATCTGGCCCCATTGCTCGGTGACGTTGGCGACATGGACCTTCCAGTCCCACCATTCGCATTGCAGCCAGTCTTCCATCCAGCCGTGAATACGATCCGCCCCGCCCGAAGTGGTGTGGACAAGGAAGCTTTCGTCATCCAGTCGCGCCACCACACCGTCATCCATGAGGAAGCCGTTTTCGCTGCACATCAGCCCGTAGCGACAGCGCCCCGGCTTCAGTGTCGACATCATGTTGGTGTAGAGCATGTCGAGAAAACGGCCGGCATCCACCCCCCTGACGACGATCTTGCCCAGTGTCGAGGCGTCGAGCAGCCCGACCGCGCCGCGCACGGCGGAAATCTCGCGCGAAACCGCCTCGTGGTGGCTTTCGCCGGGTTTCGGATAGCAAAAGGGCCGCCGCCACTGGCCGACAGGCTCCCACACGGCGCCGTTCTCCTCGTGCCAGGAATGGATCGGCGTGCGCCGGAGCGGCTGGAAGGTCGCGCCACGGGCCTGTCCGGCAATCGCGCCAAACGAAACCGGCTGATAAGGCGGACGGAAGGTGGTGGTGCCGACCTGCGGAACCGGTTCGCCAAGCGCCGCGGAAAGAACCGCAAGGCCGTTGACGTTGCTGAGCTTCCCCTGATCGTTCGCCATGCCGAGCGTGGTATAGCGCTTGGTCAGTTCGACGCTCGAATATCCCTCGCGCGCCGCCTGTTCGACATCGGTCACCTTCACATCGTTCTGGAAGTCGAGGAATATCTTGCCGCGCAGTTCTGGAATCGCCTTTTCCGGCATCACCCAGACCGGTTTGATCGGCGTTTCGGCCACATCCCCGGCCGCGACGGGGGCGACCCTGGGGTTGTCGTATCCGGCAGCCGCGGCCGCATTGGCGCCCGCAACGGCGGCATCGGCCAGCACCGCCCCCATCGTCAGCGCGCCGGACGCCGAACCCGCCGTCTGTACGAACGGCATACCGTCCGCGCCCGTCGGTGCGCGCGCCGGATCGGGATAGAAATGCGCGTTCCGCTCCGACCACAGCAGCCTGCCACCGCAATGCGACCACAGGTGAACGACGGGCGACCAGCCGCCCGACATGGCCACCGAATCGCACCTGAGTGCCGCGCCCGCGCCACCGGTGCCGTTGGCGCGGCACAGGACGACGCCCTCGACCCTTCTCCGGCCCTTCACCTTCATGATCGCGGCGCCTGTATCGACACGCAGGCCGCGCCGTTCGCACTCCGCCGCCAGCGGGCCGGATGACCGGTCGCGGACATCGACGATCGCCGGAACCCGCAGCCCCGCATCGCTGAGCGCCAGAGCGGTCCGATAGGCATCGTCGTTATTTGTAACGATCACCGTTTCGCGCCCCGGCGCGACGCCGTAATCGACCACATAGTCGCGCACCGCCGAGGCCAGCATGACACCGGGCAGGTCATTTCCGGCAAAACCCAGCGGGCGTTCGATGGCCCCGGTCGCGGTAACGATCTGTCGGGCGCGTATTTTCCATAGCCGGTGGCGCGGCCGCACCGGCAGGCCCGTATGATCACCAAGCCGTTCGCACCCGATCGCATAGCCGTGATCGTAGACGCCCGCGCCCATGATCCGGCTGCGCAGGGTCACGTTTGCCATCGCGGACAGCGCGCTCACCGTATCGTCGACCCAGTCGGCGGCGGGCCGGCCGCCGATGGTGCCGCCATCGACCGGCGCCCGCCCGCCCCAGTTCGGGGTCTGTTCGATCAGCAGGACCCTGGCGCCCGATTGTGCCGCCGCCAGCGCCGCCTGCAATCCAGCGATCCCGCCACCGACGATCAGCACGTCGGTAAAGACATGCAGGTGCTCATATGTATCGCGATCGGCTTCTTTCGGCGGCAGACCCGACGCCGCCGCATCGCGGATCACCGGTTCGTAGACGTGTTTCCAGAAACGGCGCGGCCAGAGGAAGGTCTTGTAATAGAACCCCGCCGACAGGAAGGGCGCGAAAAGCTGGTTGATCGCCATCACGTCGAACCCGAGGCTCGGCCAGGCGTTCTGGCTTTTCGCGGCAAGGCCAGCGAAAAGCTCGGTGGTGGTGGCGCGCACGTCGGGCTCGAACCGGCTGCCCTGCCCCAGCCCGACCAGCGCGTTGGGCTCTTCGGCGCCGGAGGCGACGATGCCGCGCGGGCGGTGGTACTTGTACGAGCGGTTGACCAGCATCTGCCCGCCCCCGAGCAACGCCGAGGCCAGCGTATCGCCGGCAAAGCCCGTCATCTTGCTGCCGTCGAAGGTGAATTCGACCGGTGCGGTGCGGTCGATCAGCCGGCCACCGAGTTCCAGCCTGTGACTCATCTGCCTGCCTCCCAGTCCGGATGCCGTTTGCGGATCGCCGCGACCACCCGGTCGGGCGGCCGCACGCTCTGCGCCTCGTAGGTGCCGTAGACCTCCAGCGTTACCGTATCGCGTGCCGCGATGAACCACCTGCCGCAGCCATAGGCGTGCCGCCAGCGTTCCAGATGCGGCCCCATCGGATTGGGCCGTTCGAAAAGATAGGCCTCGAACGCCTCGTCCGACGAACCCGGCCCCTCGCGTTTCAGATGCGCCTCGCCTCCGGGGGCAAGCTCGGTCTCGTCGCAGTCGATGCCGCAATAGGGGCAGGTCAGGATCAGCATGAATTACTCCTTGGGCGGCAAAGCGACAACGAAGGCGAACGACATCTCGGTCAGCGTCTCGCGGGTGAGATCGTCATCGAAACCGTCGTCGTCGAGACGGACGAAACCGCCCATGGGCCGCGCGCCGTTCATCATCCGCGTAACACCGGGCA
>NZ_JBKEAE010000179.1:0-9341 GCF_047971885.1 Tropicimonas sp.
TTCGTGCGCGCGATGAGGTCTCAAGGCGCCCGCCCGAGGGGGCGGACGGGCGCCGCCCGGGCCGCCAGGGCGGCTGTTCCGGGCGAAAGGGGAACGGCAGCTTCGTCCGCAAAGCCGACAATTACGAACACTCCGTCCCCATGGCCGCAGCTATGGTCACCGGAATGAATGCGCGACAGGCACAAGCCTCGCCTTGAGCGACCGCGCTCCCGCGACGTGACAATCCTGGCGCCCGGCGTCGACCCGAGAGTTCAGCAATTGCTCCGGAACTTGTCCTGCAATGCCCTGCGCACCTCGGGCGAGACGAATTTCGCGACGTTTCCGCCCAGCCGCGCGATCTCCTTTACCAGGCTGGACGAAATCGCCTGATGCTGCGCTTCGGCCATCAGGAACACGGTCTCCACCTCGGCGTTCAGCGCCCGGTTCATGCCGACCATCTGGAATTCGTACTCGAAATCGGCGACCGCGCGCAGCCCGCGGAGAATCACCTTGGCACCGACATCGGTAGCGCAGTCGATCAGCAGATTCTCGAACGGGTGGACGACAATCTCGCAACCGGTCCCTGCCGAAATCTTGCGGGCTTCGGCGTCGATCATCGCAACCCGCCGTTCGAGATCGAAGAGCGGCCCCTTGTCGCGATTGATCGCGACACCGATCACCAGCCGGTCCACCAGCGCCGTCGCCCGGTGGATGATGTCGAGATGGCCGAGCGTGACCGGATCGAACGTGCCCGGGTACAGGCCGACGCGCATGGGCTTTCCTCCGTTACCTGTCTGCACGCAACATCATCGCGCGGGCGAACTCAAGCACCGGGAAGCCGGTGCACGGCATTTGCCGCGCCGCCGGCGACAGCGTGCATCACTTCGCGAGTTGCGCCGAAACCGGCGGGGCAAGCCGTTCGGGCGGGCTGGCCACCAGCAGAAGCTCCAGTGCCTCGTCACGGGTGGAGACCCAGTGACTGGTGCCCGAATGGATCACCAGCACCGATCCGGGGCCGAATGCGGCTTCGGCGGCGGGATCCACCACATCGCCATCGGCGTAGTAGAGCGTGCCGGACAGCACGAAGGCCAGACGGTCCTGTCCGTCGCTGGTTGCGTGCGCGTCGTGGGCTGGCGTGTTCGCCGGCACCCGCACCAGCACGACCGCCGGCGCCCCCGCATCGCCGATCGCCAGCGGCGTCAGCGTCGCGCCGCCGTCCCCCCAGACGGGTGCCCCCGGAAGTGCCGCCTTGTCGAGCGCCACGCTGGGCCCGCCATCGGCAAATGCCGCCGTGCATGCCACGGCAAACAGACCGGCCGCCACCGTCAGACCTTTGGTAATCTTCATGTCCATCACTCCTGTTTGGCAGAAGCGACCGGCGCCGGAGCTTGCTCAAGGTCGTATTGCTGGCATTCGCCCGGCCGCCGCCCGGATATATCAGCACATTCCGCAAATGCGAATGTCCTGCGGGCCTGCGATGCCCGCGTTCAATGCCCCATTATCATGCCTTCGAGCGCATTGCGCTCCATCGAAAGCTCGTTCAGGCGCGCCTTGACCACGTCGCCGATCGAGATCAGCCCGACCATCCGGTCGCCGTCCATCACCGGCATGTGGCGGAAGCGGCCCTCGGTCATCCGCGAAAGCACGGATTCGGCGGTTTCGCCCGGGGCGCAGGTCTTGATATCGGCGGTCATGATCGCATCGACCTTGTCCGACATGCAGACGGGGCCGCGCTTGCCCAGTTCGCGCACGATATCCCGTTCGGACAGGATACCGGCACAGGTGTTCGTCGCGCTGCTGACCACAACCGAACCGATCCGCTTCACCGACAGCAACTGCGCCGCCGCCTCGACGCTCGATCCGGCTGACACCGTGATCACTTCGCCGCCACCCTTGGAGTTCAGGATTTCCTGGACAATCATTCGTTGCGCTCCTTCCCGATATGCAGTCCCGTTCATCACCTCGTGCTACCGTCAACCGCGCACGGCCTCCCTGTCAACTCTCTGTGCGGCATGTCGTCCCGGTGCGGCCCGGCAAAAGCGCCGCTTCATGTGCAACTGGCGCTGTCAACCGCCATCAGGCACGGCTATTCTGGCATCTGAAATTTCGGGAGGTCATCATGAACGAACTATCACACTTCGTCGACGGACAGCGGGTTGCCGGAAAATCGGGCAGATTCGCCGATGTGACGAACCCCGCCCTGGGAGAGGTCACGGCCCGGGTGCCGCTCGCCTCGCGCGCGGAAATCGACGACGCGGTGGCAAGGGCCGCCAGGGCACAGGTCGGCTGGGGCAACACCAACCCGCAGCGCCGGGCGCGGGTGATGATGGCCTTTGGCGCCCTGATCAACGAGAACATGGACAGGCTGGCCGAACTGGTCAGCCGTGAACACGGCAAGACCCTGCCCGACGCACGTGGCGACGTTCAGCGCGGGCTCGAGGTGGTCGAGGTCTGCATGGGTGCCCCGGCGCTGCTCAAGGGCGAGTTCACCGACAATGGCGGCCCCGGCATCGACCTGCATTCCATGCGCCAGCCGCTCGGCGTGGTGGCCGGCATCACGCCGTTCAACTTTCCGGCGATGATCCCGCTGTGGAAGATGGCCCCGGCGCTGGCCTGCGGCAACGCGATGATCCTGAAACCGTCCGAGCGGGTGCCCTCGACATCGCTGATGCTGGCCGAACTGCTGAAGGAGGCGGGCCTGCCCGATGGCGTGCTACAGGTGGTCAACGGCGACAAGGAGGCGGTTGATGCCATTCTCGACAACGAAACCGTTCAGGCGGTGGGTTTTGTCGGCTCGACCCCGATCGCGCAGTATATCTATGGCCGCGCCGCGACGAACGGCAAGCGGGCACAGTGTTTCGGCGGCGCCAAGAACCACATGATCGTCATGCCCGACGCCGATCTCGACAAGGCGGCCGATGCGCTGGTCGGTGCGGGCTACGGGGCGGCGGGCGAACGCTGCATGGCGATATCGGTTGCGGTTCCGGTGGGCGCGGAAACAGCCGACCGGCTGATTGCAAAGCTGATCCCGCGCATCGAGAAGCTGAAGGTCGGCCCCTATACATCGGGCGAGGACGTGGATTACGGCCCCGTCATCACCGCCGCCGCCCGGCAGCGGATCGAGGGGCTGATCGCCTCGGGGGTGGACCAGGGGGCGGAGCTTGTCATCGACGGGCGGGGCCTCAGCATCCAGGGTTACGAAAACGGATATTTCATCGGCCCCAGCCTGTTCGACCGTGTCACCCCGGCGATGGACATCTATCGCGAGGAGATCTTCGGTCCGGTGCTCTGCACCGTGCGCGCGGATGGCTACGAGGATGCGCTCGACCTGATCATGGATAACCCCTCCGGCAACGGCACCGCGATCTTTACCGCCGATGGCGACACCGCGCGCGATTTCGCTCACCGGGTCAATGTCGGCATGGTCGGCATCAACTTTCCCATCCCGGTGCCGCTGAGCTATCACACCTTCGGCGGCTGGAAGAAATCGGCCTTCGGCGATCTGAACCAGTATGGTCCCGATGCCTTCCGCTTCTACACCCGGACCAAGACCGTCACCTCGCGCTGGTTCTCCGGCATCAGGGAGGGTGGCGAGTTCAGCTTCCGCGCGATGGACTGATCGCCCGGTGCGGAACCGGTTGCGCCGTCACGTCACATGCCTCAGTAAGGATCAAACCGGCCGGAAATCTTCCGGCCGCCTGCCCGGGTCGTGCCAATGATCGTCGCCAACCTCGCCACCTATCCGGCCCGACGCGCCGCAATCCCCGGGGTGCTGGCGGCGCTTGCGCCCCAGGTCGACCGGCTCAATCTCGTCCTGAACGAATACGACACGGTGCCCGATGAGGCGCGCGGGTTCGACAACGTCAACCCGATCCTGCCGCCGCGGGATCTGAAGGATGTCGGCAAGTTCTATCCCGATGTCGCCGGTGCCGACTGGGTGCTGATGGTCGACGACGACGTGATCTATCCGCCGGATTTCGTTGCCCGCTCGGTGGCGCAGATGGAGCGTTTCGGCGATCGCGGGATACTCGGCGGTTATCACGGGTCGATCTACGCCAGGCCGAAGTTCAGCTTCAACCGGCGCAAGTTCGCCAGATGGCTCAGCTATCGCGACCGCAACATCCAGATGTGGCGGCGCAACCTGACCTTCTACAAGGAACTGACGCAACCGACCGTCGTCGACCAGATCGCCACCAACGCCGCCATCCTGCGCGCCGATCTGATGCCCGGTTTCGCCTATATGGAGGACTCGCAGCGTTTCGTCGACGTGCGGCTGGCGAAATGGTGTTTCGAGCACGGTATCCTGCCGGTCTGCCTGGCGCGTCCGGCCGACTGGCTGCGCCCGGTGCGCTACGAGGAAACGATCTTCGACGATTTCACCCGCTCGAATCATGCCCATGTCGCGCGCGAGATCTGGAGCTACGCCTTCAAGGTTCCCGGACGGGGCGGGGTACTGGCCGATCGTTGAAACCTGTGGCCAGGACGCTGAATCGCCGGGTTCTCACGCGGACCGGTGTCAGGTTACCCGGGCGATCACTATCGAAAGGGTCACCACCGAGGCAGCGGTCGAGACGAGGATCGCGGTCGAGACCCGGTGCGGCGCGACCCCGTAGTGGCGGGCGAGGATATAGACGTTTCCTGCCACCGGCAGCGCCGCGGCCGAGATCATCACGCCGGCTGCGAACCTGTCGACCGGAAACACGACAAACGCCATGAATCCAACTGCGGCGGGATGCAGGACCAGCTTGCAGAAGCTCAGCCAGACCGCCACCGAAAGCCGCTCGGCGCCTTTCGATACCAGCGAGGCGCCGATGGCGAAAAGCGCGCCGGGCGTTGCCGCCGCACCCAGCAGGGCGAGAAACTCGTCCGCCGGGCCGGGTAGCGGAATGCCGGTTGCCGACCACAGGAAGCCCGCCAGCATCGAGACGATCATCGGGTTTTGCGCCAGCCCCCGGCCCACCGACAGCAGCACACCCGGGGCGATGCGTCCGTCGCGGCTGGCGGTGACGACAATGACGATCAGGCTGGAAAAGACCAGCAGATCGACCGCCAGCACCAGCATCACCGGGCCGATCGCCTGTGCGCCCAGCAGCAATGTCAGCATCGGCACGCCGAGAAAGCCGGTATTCCCGACCACCGCGCATTGCGCCTCGACCGCGGCTTCGGCCACCGGCGCCCGCCGCAGCAGCGCCACCGCCGTCGCCAGCAGGTAGACCAGCAGGCTGCCGGCAAGATAGGCCCAGAGAAACGGCCAGTCGATCACCGCGCGCAGCGAGAGGTTGGCCGAGAACCGGAACAGCATGGCCGATAATGCGAAATAGAAGACGAATCTGGTCAGCCACGCCGTTGCCTCGTCGGGGAAAAACCGTGTCCTCCCGGCGCCGTAGCCGAGCGCGATGATCGCAAAGAAGGGCAGGGTCTTGAGAAAGATCGGCAGCATGACTGGCCCCTAACACGCGCCGCTAGTATGGTCACCACACTCACCGGCGCGGCCGGTGCGATTTCTGCCGTCATTCCGACGGTCCGGGCAGATCGCGCCGCGTGAGCATGTTTGCCCGGCAGCAGGGGGATGCCAATGGCCATCGGGAAAACCAGAGAGGTCCAGACCGACCCGCGCCTGATCGAGATCAACACTGCTCGGGTACTGGCCCACCAGCCGGTCCATTACGGCGTGATCGACATCGGTTCGAACTCGATCCGGCTTGTCGTCTACGACGATCTGGGCCGCGCGCCCTTTCCGCGCTTCAACGAGAAGTCGCTCGTGGCGCTCGGCGCGGGTCTGGATGCGGAGGGGCGCTTTACCGAAGAGGTGCTGGATACCGCGATGTGGGCGATCCGGCGCTTTGCCGCCATCGCACGTGCGATGGACGTTCCGCGTGTCGACGTTCTGGCCACCGAGGCGACCCGCCGCGCGGTCAACGGCGCGGAGTTCATCGAGACCATCCGCGCCGAGACCGGATTGAACCCGCGGATTCTCTCGGGCGAGGAAGAGGCGACCTATTCGTCGCTCGGGGTGATCTCGGGCTTTTTCCAGCCCAAGGGGCTGGTCGGCGATATCGGCGGCGGCAGTCTGGAGGTGGCCGAGATCGTCGGCGACCGGGTGACCGAGCGCCTGACCAGCATGCCGCTGGGCGCGCTGCCGGTCATCGCGATGATGGCCGATGGGATCGACCCTGCCAAGAAGCGGATCGACGAGATCCTCGACGGAAACCTGCCGCCGCTTCTGACCGAGCCGGTGTTCCACGCCGTCGGCGGCGGATGGCGGGCGGTGGCACGGATTCACATCGCGATGACCGGCCATCCGATCAGTGTCGTGCACGGTTACGAGGTGCCGGCCAGGGAAATCTCGGCGCTTGCCAAGAAAATCGCCAGGATGACCCCGGAAGAGGTCGCCGCCCTGCCCGATGTGCCGGGCCGTCGCATCGGCACGCTTCCTGCCTCGGCGCTGGTGCTGTGGCGGGTGCTGCGCAAACTCAAACCCGAGCGCATCGTCTTTTCCGCCTTCGGCCTGCGCGAGGGCTGGCTCTATGCGCAGCTCGACGAGGAGGAGCAGTATCGCGATCCGCTGGTCGAGGGCGCGATGGCGATCGGCCTGCCCGGGGCGCGGGTACCCGCCTTCAGCGAGGCGCTCGGCCGCTGGACCGACGACCTGTTCCCCGGGGAAACCCAGCACGACCGCAGGATCCGGCTCGCCGCCTGCGCGCTGACCGATATGGCCTGGCGCGACCACCAGAAGGTACGGGCGCTCGAGTGCTTCCTTCGGCTGCTGCAATTTCCGTTCATCGGCATCTCGCATCCCGAACGTGCCTTTCTCGCCCTGGTCGTGCTGTTTCGCTACGATGGAAAACTGGACGAATTCGTCACCGGACGGATCGGCGACATGCTGACCAGAAACGAGATGCAGCGCGCCGAGATCCTCGGCCGTGCGCTGCTGCTCGGGCATCGATTCTCGGCCAGCATGCCCGAAATTCTCGAACAGTCGCGCCTCAGGGTCGATCCCGACGCGGTGCGTCTCGAAGTGGGGGATATCCACTGCATCCCGGAAAGCGACGTGGTGCTGACCCGTCTGCGCGGGCTGGCGAGGGCCACGGGGGTCACCGGCGCCGAGATCGTCGAATCCGGCGGCTGACCCCTGCCGACCCCTGTCGAAACGGCAGGTTTCGCTGCCGAGCCGCAGGGGCTATGTTCCGCGCGACCGCAACGGAGTGACGATGATGGGTGCGACAGCCGGCCGGATTCACAGGGGCCGCAAGTTTGACCAGGTCGTCGAAGGCGCGCGTGAGGTCTTTCTGCAGCAGGGTTTCGACGGCGCCAATGTCGACGATATCGCGTGTTCTGCGGGCGTCTCGAAGGCGACACTCTACAACTATTTTCCCGACAAGCGGCTGCTTTTCGTCGAGGTGGCCACCCGGGAATGCCGCCGCCAGGCGGAAAACGTGCCATCGGTGATCGATTCCGCGCGGCCGCCGTCCGAGGTGCTGACGGAGACAGCCGAGCGGATGATGTGCCTGTTCCTGTCCAATATCTGGCATGCCATGTTCCGCATCGCCGTGGTCGAGGCCGAGCGTTTCCCCGAGCTTGCGCGCAGCTTCTGGAACAACGGTCCAACCCGCTGGCACGAGACGCTTGTCGCCTATTTGCGGGCGGCGACGGAGCGCGGCGAGCTTGCCATCGAGGATTACGACCTTGCCGCCGATCAGTTCACCGAGCTTTGCAAGGCCGATCTTTATCCGCGCATGCAGATGGGGCTCGAACACAGCTTCACCCGCGCCGAACGCAGGCGCGTCGCCCGGGGCGCGGTGGAGATGTTCCTGACCCGCTACGGTACCTGATCAGTCGATCCGGCGCACCTGCAACTGGTTGCCGGGGCCGCGCCGGGTTTCGAAAATCCCGATGGCCTGCACCAGATCCGACAGCTTCTTCCTGCCGTAGGTGCGGGTGTCGAAATCGGGATTCGCCGCGACGACGAACTGACCGAGTTGCCCCATCGGAAACCAGTCGTCATCCTGATCCATCCCGTCCATCGCCCTGAGGATCAGATCGCGCGCCTCGTTCAGCGGCCTGGCCTTGCTTTCGGCTTTTTTCGGCGAGACCTTCTCGTCACCCGCAGCCGAACTGTCGATGTTTTCCAGATAGATGAACCGTTTGCACGCCTTGCGGAAAGCCTCGGGCGTCTTGCGTTGGCCGATGCCGTAGACATCCAGCCCCTGTTCGCGGATCCGGCTGGCCAGCCGGGTGAAATCGCTGTCGGAGGAGACCAGCACGAACCCGTCGAAACGGCCGGTATGCAGCAGGTCCATCGCGTCGATCACCAGCGCGATATCGGAGGCGTTCTTGCCCACGGTATTGGCCGGCTGGTGGAACGGCACCAGACCGAATTCGGCCGCCACCTTGGACCAGCCCTTCATCTGGGAGGACGAGAAATCGCCATAGACCCGCCGGACCGATGCCTCTCCCAGTCCGGCGATTTCGTCGAAGATCGCCGGGGCGTATTGCGGCGAGGTATTGTCGGCGTCGATCAGGACGGCAAGCAGGGGGCGTTGGTCGGGCATGACGGCTCCGGTCAGTAGATTACGACGGAGCGGATCGATTCGCCCGCATGCATCAGGTCGAAACCCTTGTTGATGTCGTCCAGCGTCAGGGTGTGGGTGATCATCGGGTCGATCTCGATCTTGCCCTGCATGTACCAGTCGACGATTTTGGGCACATCGGTGCGCCCGCGCGCGCCGCCGAAAGCGGTGCCTTTCCAGACGCGGCCGGTGACGAGCTGGAACGGCCGGGTGGAGATCTCGGCGCCGGCGGCTGCGACGCCGATGATGATCGATTCGCCCCAGCCCTTGTGGGCGGATTCCAGCGCAGTGCGCATCACGTTCACGTTGCCGGTGGCATCGAACGTGTAATCGGCACCGCCCCTGGTGAGGTTGACCAGATAGGGGACCAGATCGCCCTCCACCTCCGCCGGGTTGACGAAATCGGTCATCCCGAAACGTTCGGCCATCGCCTTCTTCGCCGGGTTGAGATCGACGCCGACGATCTGGTCCGCGCCGGCAAGGCGCAACCCCTGAATCACGTTGAGCCCGATGCCACCCAGGCCGAAGACGATGGCGCGGCAGCCGATTTCCGCCCTGGCGGTGTTGATCACCGCGCCGATGCCGGTGGTGACACCACAGCCGATATAGCAGATCTTGTCGAACGGCGCGTCCTCGCGCACCTTTGCCAGCGCGATCTCCGGCAGGACGGTATGGTTGGAGAAGGTCGAGCAGCCCATGTAATGCAGGATCGGCGTGCCGTCGGGCATGGAGAAGCGGGAGGTACCGTCCGGCATCAGGCCCTGGCCCTGGGTGGTGCGGATCGACTGGCAG
>NZ_JBKEAE010000070.1:0-9744 GCF_047971885.1 Tropicimonas sp.
CGCGAGCGCCGTCCTGCTGCTGATCGTCGGCTACATTCACGGATGGCTTGGCTATCCGGTATTCGGATGACCCCATGAAGATATACCGCTTTCTCACCGAAGACGACACGTCGGCCTTCTGCCACAAGGTCACCCGCGCGCTGAACGAGGGCTGGCACCTGCATGGCGACCCGACCTATGCCTTCGACGCGGCGCGCGGCACGATGCGCTGCGGTCAGGCCGTGGTCAAGGACGTGACCGGCACCTATCACCCCGATCTCAAGCTGGGGGAACTCTGAGCATGGCCAAGACGAATCCGGGCCGGTTCTTCGAGGATTACCGGCTCGGAGAGACCATCACCCATGCCGTGCCGCGCACGCTTTCGGGCGGCGAACGCGCGCTTTACCACGCGCTCTATCCCGACCGGCACGCGCTGGCCTCGTCCGACGCATTCGCCCGCACCTGCAGCCTGCCCGGGGCCCCGTTCAACGATCTGCTCACCTTTCATACGGTGTTCGGCAAGACGGTTCCAGATATCTCGCTGAATGCGGTGGCCAACCTCGGCTATGCAGAGGGGCGCTTTCTGAAACCCGTCTATCCGGGCGACACGCTCGCCTCGGAAAGCGAGGTGATCGGGCTCAGGCAGAATTCCAGCGGCAAGTCGGGCGTGGTATGGGTGCGCACCACCGGGCGCAACCAGAATGGCGAGCCGGTGCTGGAATATGTGCGCTGGGTCATGGTGCGCAAGGCCGATCCCGGCGCGCCGGCGCCCGAACCTGTCGTGCCCGTGCTGGCGCCGGTCCTTGAGCCGGGCAGGCTTGCGATCCCCTGCGGGCTCGATTTCAGCCGGTACGATTTCACTTTGGCGGGAGAGCCGCATCGCTGGGGCGATTATGCGATCGGCGAGACGATCGATCACGTCGACGGCGTGACCGTCGAGGAAGCCGAGCACATGATGGCGACCCGGCTGTGGCAGAACACCGCCAAGGTGCATTTCGACGCCACCTTCCGCCCCGACGGCAAACGGCTGATCTATGGCGGTCATGTCATATCGATGGCGCGCGCGCTGTCTTTCAACGGGCTGGCCAACGCCCAGATGATCGTCGGGCTGAACGCCGGGGCACATGCCAACCCCTGTTTCGCCGGCGATACCGTCAGGGCGTGGTCCGAGGTGCTGGACAAGGCCGAGACCGGCGCGCCGGGTGTCGGCGCGATCCGCCTGCGGCTGGTGGCGACCCGGGGCGGCGAGCCGTTCGCCCTGCTAGACAGCGATGGAAAATACCTGCCCGATGTGTTGCTCGATCTCGACTACTGGGCCCTGATGCCGGTCTGATCGCACCGAGGGGCGCCCCGGGCGCGACCAAGATTGACCTGCGGTCAAACGATGGACATGGTTGGACAGGCAGAAAGGACGGACGCCGATCATACCCGACCAGCCGGCAAACGCGAAGCGCCTGCGCGCTGCGGCGGCCGGCTCGCGCCAATAAGCCGCGCCGCGAACCCGGCGCATTGGGCGTGACACCGGCGCGGGACATACTAGAACGGGAGCAAAGGCGGGCGCGCCCGCAACAACTGAAGGAGCCAGATCTCATGGCAGACGTGAACCGGGCGAACCGCCCTATGTCGCCCCACCTAACGATCTACAGAACCCACATTCTCATGGTAAGCTCGATCCTGATCCGGATCACCGGCAACGGGCTGACCGCGGGTATCGTCCTCGTCCTGTGGTGGCTGCTCGCCGCCGCCGCCGGGCCCGAGGTCTATGCCGCCAACATGGAATGGCTGACGGGCTGGTGGCTTGCCTATATTGTCTGGTTCGGCGTGATCTGGCTGCTTTGCTACCACATGCTGGGCGGCATCCGGCATATCATCTGGGACGAATCCGTCATGCTCGACCTGCCCACCGCCGAGAAACTGGGCTGGGCCATCGTCTTCGGTTCGGGCGTTCTGGCCGTGCTGATCTCGATCCTGCTGCTCATCGCCTGACCCGGAGTTAAGCCATGCACTACTATACCGACCGCAAACGCGCCGAGGGCAAGGGTTCGATCCGCCACGGTGCCGAGCACCAGCTCGAAGTCACCTACAGCTCCTATGCGATGACCGTGCTGGTCATCCTCTTCCTGTTCCGCATCGCCCCGCTGATCGGGGCTCCTTACGAAGTCGTCCTCGAAGGCGTGAACTCCGCCTTCAACGCCACGATCCTCGGTCTCTTCATCGTCAGCGCCACCTATCACTGGCGCTTCAACATCAAGAAGGTGTTCGAGGATTACGTACCCCATGGATGGGACTTCGCCGGGATGATCACCACCACCCTGCTCGGCTGGTTTTTCTGCGGCCTGGGGCTCTATTCCCTGGTCAAGATGTTGATTGCCGCCTCTTTGGGCGCCGCCGGCTGAGCACTGGAGTAAAGAAATGACCGCATACGATCTTACACACCACAAATACGACGTGGTCGTCATCGGCGCCGGCGGCGCCGGGCTCCGGGCAACGCTTGGCATGGCCGAACAGGGGCTCAAGACCGCCTGTGTAACCAAGGTCTTCCCGACGCGCTCGCATACTGTCGCCGCCCAGGGCGGCATCGCCGCTTCGCTCGGCAACATGGGCCCGGACAACTGGCAATGGCACCTTTACGACACCGTCAAGGGGTCCGACTGGCTCGGCGATACCGACGCGATGGAATATATGGTCCGCGAGGCGCCCAAGGCCGTCTATGAGCTTGAGCATTACGGCGTTCCCTTCTCGCGCACCAAGGAGGGCCGCATCTATCAGCGCCCGTTCGGCGGACACACCACCGAATTCGGTGAAGGCCCCGCCGTTCAGCGCACCGCCGCCGCCGCCGACCGCACCGGGCACGCCATCCTGCACACGCTTTACGGCCAGTCGCTCAAGCACAAGGCCGAATTCTTCATCGAGTATTTCGCCACCGACCTGATCATGTCGGAAGACGGCGTCTGCCAGGGCGTTCTGGCGTGGAAACTCGACGACGGCACGCTGCATGTCTTCAACGCCAAGATGGTGGTGCTCGCCACCGGCGGGTATGGCCGCGCCTTCTTCTCCACGACCTCGGCCCACACCTGCACCGGCGACGGCAACGGGATGATCGCCCGCGCCGGCCTGCCGTTGCAGGACATGGAGTTCGTCCAGTTCCATCCGACCGGCATCTACGGCTCGGGTTGCCTGATCACCGAGGGCGCCCGCGGCGAGGGCGGATATCTGACCAACTCCGAAGGCGAACGGTTCATGGAGCGCTACGCGCCCACCTACAAGGACCTCGCCAGCCGCGACGTGGTGAGCCGCTGCATGACGATCGAGATCCGCGAGGGTCGCGGTGTCGGCCCGAACAAGGACCACATCAACCTGCACCTCGATCACCTGCCCAGGGAAACGCTGGCCGAACGGCTGCCGGGCATCACCGAAAGCGCCGAGATCTTTGCCGGCGTCGATCTGACGAAAGAGCCGGTTCCGGTGCTTCCGACCGTCCACTACAACATGGGCGGCATTCCCACCAACTACTGGGGCGAGGTGCTGAACCCGACCGAGGACAACCCCGATGCCATCGCACCGGGGCTGATGGCGGTGGGCGAGGCGGCATGTGCCTCGGTGCACGGCGCCAACCGCCTGGGTTCCAACTCGCTGATCGATCTGGTGGTCTTCGGCCGCGCCGCCGCTATCCGGGCGGGAGAGATCGTCGATCCCGCGTCCCCGAACCACGAGATCAACCAGGTCAGCCTCGACGCGGCCATTGCCCGCTTCGAGCATTTCCGCAACGCCGACGGCGCCATCCCGACCGCCGAACTGCGCGGCGAGATGCAGCGGACGATGCAGAACGACGCGGCAGTCTTCCGTACCGACAAGTCGCTGGCCGAGGGCGTCACCAAGATGATGACCGTGGCCGAGAAGGTCGACGATCTGAAGATCACCGACCGCTCGCTGGTCTGGAACAGCGATCTGATGGAAACGCTGGAGTTGACCAACCTCATGGCCTGCGCGATGGCGACCATCGTTTCGGCCGAGGCGCGCAAGGAAAGCCGCGGTGCGCATGCCTCCGAGGATCACCCCAACCGCGACGACGAGAACTGGCGCAAGCACACGCTGGCCTATGTCGCCGGTCCGCAGGTGACGCTTCGCTACCGTCCGGTACATGTCGATCCGACGATCCCGCCAGAAGAGGGCGGAATCGATCCCGCGCGGATCGCGCCGAAGGCACGGGTCTACTGATGCTGTCCCGGCGCGCACGCCCTACTGTCAGAACACGGGCTCCGGCCCGTGCGCGCGCGCGCCGGCAATGTCACCAGCCCGCAACGACAACCCCACGCCACGCGGTCGCGCCACGCGCCACCCGCAGCATGCCGAGGTGAGAGATGACTCAATTTTCACTTGTTCTTCCCCAGAACTCCCGGATCAAGACGGGCAAGACCTGGCCCAGGCCGGAAGGCGCCACGAATGTCCGCAAGTTCCAGATCTATCGCTGGAATCCCGATGACGGGAAAAATCCCCAGATCGATACCTATTTCATCGACCTCGACAAATGCGGGCCGATGATTCTCGACGCGCTGATCAAGATCAAGGACGAGATCGACCCGACCCTGACCTTCCGCCGCTCCTGCCGCGAGGGCATCTGCGGCTCCTGCGCGATGAACATCAACGGGATCAACAAGCTGGCCTGCATCTGGGGCATCAGCGAACAGAAGGGTGACATCAAGATCTATCCCCTGCCGCACATGTCGGTCGTCAAGGATCTGGTGCCTGACCTGACACTGTTCTACGCCCAGCACGCCGACATCATGCCGTGGCTCGAAACCAAGACCCCCGCCCCGGAGAAGGAATGGCTCCAGTCGCCCGAGGATCGCGCCAAGCTCGACGGGCTTTACGAATGCGTCCTGTGCGCATCCTGCACCGCGTCCTGCCCCGCCTATTGGTGGACCGGCGACCGGTATCTCGGCCCGGCCGCGTTGCTGAACGCGCTGCGCTGGATGGTCGACAGCCGCGACGAGGCGACGGGCGAGCGTATCGACAATGTCGAGGATCCCTACAAGCTCTACCGCTGTCACGTCATCATGAACTGCACCCAGACCTGCCCGAAGGGGCTGAACCCCGGCAAGGCGATCGCTGATATCCGCCTGCTGGCACAGGCCCGCCTGCACTGAGCCTTCGGTTCACGCACAAATCGTCCGCCGGACCGGCGTAAAGACTGGCATGTGGCCGCCCCGGAACCGGGGCCGCCATGTCATAGGGGGTGCCGGTTTTCCGGCAGCATCGCGGTTCAGCCGGCCCTGACAATCTGATCGCCCCATTGGCATCGGGCCCGCGACCGGTCACATGGAGCGCGAACGCCCCGGGCGCGCCGCTCCGGACGAAGCGCGTGCCACCGGCCCGGTAATGCCGCGCCAGTCTCCAACGCCCAGAACGCGATCGGGGTTGGTGGGCGGTGGCATGACAACGGCGTCGAGGCGGACAAAGCCGAAACGGCCATAATAGGGCGCGTCGCCGACCAGAAGCATGCGGCGCCAGCCGGTCTCGCCGGCGCGGCGTATGACCTCGCGGATCATCATGCCGCCCAGACCCTCGCCCTGATGTGTGGGATGCACCGCCACCGGTCCAACCAGCGCCGCCGGATGGCCCGCCACATCGACCGGCCAGACCCGGATCGCACCGGCGACGATACCGTCCTCGCGCGCGACAAGGCACAACCGGGAAACGGGTTCGATCCCCTCGCGCAGACGATAGGACGAAAGCGCCGTGCGCCCGGGCGCAAAACACTTGTCGAGCAGGGCCTCGACCTCCCACCAATCCTCTGCCCGTTCTTCCCCGAGGTTCACCCGACCGCCCCGCCATTCACGCTGGAAACACTGTTTTTTCAGCGATAGTTGTTTCGGAAAGGAGACACCAGCCATGTTCTACCGGCCAGAGGACGGGCACGGCCTGCCCGAAAATCCCTTCAATGCCATCGTGACGCCGCGTCCGATCGCCTGGATTTCCACGCGCGGACCGGACGGCTCGCAAAACCTTGCCCCCTATTCCTTTTTCAACGCGGTGGCCTATACCCCGCCGCAGGTGATGTTCGCCACGACCGGCAGGAAACACGACCGCGACGGCACCAAGGACACGCTGGCCAATATCCGCAACACCGGGGTCTTTGCGGTGAACGTGGTGGAATATGCCATGCGCGAGGCCATGAACCTTACCTCCGGTACCTGGGACAGGGATGTGGACGAAGCCGAGCTGGCCGGAATCGACCGCGCCGAATGCGAGACCATAGACTGCCCGCGCGCCGCCGGCGCGCCGGCGACGCTCGAATGCCGCCTGACGCAGATCGTCGAATTGCCGGGGCCGGCCAATCAGGTTGCCTTTGGCGAGGTCACGGGTATCCACCAGCGCGACGATTGCCTGCGGAACGGGCGTTTCGACGTCACCCTGTACCAGCCGCTCACCCGCCTCGGCTATCGCGATTTCGCCCGGATCACCGAGATGTTCGAGATGAAACGCCCGGGCGAATAGAACTGCGCGGCGGGCCGTCCCTCAGATCAATCCTCCGCCTTCCGGCGGATCGGGATCGGGCTCCTGCGGATCAGGGCCGGGCTCCTGCGCCGGCGGCGGCGTTTCGGGCGGCGGTGCGGGCTGTCCGGGTGTCGGCGGCGAGACAGGCGTGACAACCGGGTCCGGTGCCGCAGGCACCGGAGTCGCTGGCCGCGGTGCAGGCGCTGCCGCAGGTGTGGAAGGCTTCGCAGGTCTTTTCCGTGCCGGTTGGTCGGTTTCGGTCACACCGGCGCTGATACCGATGTCCAGCGCTTCCATCTGGAAGTCGTATCCCAGATCGAGGCCGACAAAGGCCCGCCTGTCCAGATACGCCGCGCCGATCGTCGGGCGGATGCGTTTGCTGCGAAACAGGAAATCGATACCGACCGACGCGACGATGTCGTAGGGCCTGTCATCGGAAAATACCCGAAACGCGATCCCGCCGTCGACACGCTTGCCGCGATCCAGAACAAGGCTGATCCCGACACCAAATGCCGGATCGGCCGCCGCCGGCACAGCCAACCCCAACACCAGCACCACAACCGTACCCACACCCGTTTTCATCCGAGTCTCCAATATGAATTGTGAATAATGGACCCGCCGTGCCCGGCACCCGCCGCACGGGCGCGCTGCACCCGGCCGGCCTGCCATGGGTGGATTTGCGTCAGCCTGAAATCCACGCCACAGAACCGGCCACCGGCGATGGTGACGGCCGCATCGGCAACACTCGCAATGAACAGATATCGGCGAGCTTCGAAAAACAATTCACACGCCGCTGTGGTCATGATGGCAAATTATGGGCGCCGGCGAAAGCGGTTTTCCCCGGCTTCCCGAGAACATCCCCGGGAGCGATCACGCGCCGCCACGGGTCAGGCCACACCGAAGCCGCTCAGAGCAGCAGGTGCGCCAGAAGCAGCCCGATTCCCACCGATCCCCAGGTGCAGATCAGGCCCGGCCGCATGAAGCTGTGGTTGAGCAGGTATTTCCCTATATGCGTTGTCCCGGTCCGGTCGAAGTTCACCGTCGCCAGATCGCTGGGATAGTTCGGGATGAAGTAATAAGCATAGACCGAGGGGAAGATCCCGATCAGGGTCGCCGGTGCTATCCCAAGCTGGAAGGCAAGCGGCCCGAGCATCCGTGCCGTCGCGGCCTGGCTGTTGACGATGATCGACACCAGGAAGAAGGCAAAGGCGAACATCCACTGGTACTGCGAGACCATGCCCTCGATCGCCGGGGTGATCGTGTCGAGGTTGTTGGTCACGAACGTATCGGCCAGCCAGGCGATACCGAAGATGGCGACCACCGCGCTCATCCCGGCGCGGAACACCGGCCCGGCCACCATGGCCTTGGCCTCGACCTTGCAGAACAGCACGATGATCGCGGCGGCCGACAGAAGTGCCATCTGGATCACGCCGCCCATGTTCACCGGCTTGCCCGTCTCGGCATCGCCGATCGGGCGCAGTTCGGGAAAGACCCCGAGAAGAACGATGCACACCAGCCCGGCGAGGAAGATATAGACCGACCGTCTCGCCGATGCCGGCAGGGTCACGCCAAGCAGCGACGCATCGGAGCCTTCGATCTCGGCGCGCAGTCTGGGGTCGGCCATCCGGCGCCGGTATTCCGGGTCGTCCTTCAGTTCGACCCCGACGAAGGTCTGAAAGAATGCGGCGATCATCAGGGCGGTGAATGTCGCCGGAATGGTGATCATCAGGATATCGCCCAGGGTGTAGGGCATGTCGCGCTCCTCGAACTGGGTCACCAGCCAGACGATCGCCGCCGACAGCGGACTGGCCGTGATGCCGAGTTGCGATGCGACCGAGGAAACCGCCAGCGGCCGCTCGGGGCGGATACCGGTCTTGCGCGCCACATCGGCGATGATCGGCTGGATGACATAGACGGTATGTCCCGTCCCGATCGATACCGTCATCGTATAGGTCACCAGCGGTCCAAGATAGGTCACCGCCTTGGGATAGCGGCGCAGCAGGCGTTCGGACAATTGCACCAGCCATTCCATGCCGCGCGCCGCTTCCAGCGCCGAGGCAGCGGTAACCGCCGCCAGGATGATGAGCATCACCTCGATCGGCGGTTCACCGGGCACGAGCCCGAAGACGAAACAGAGCACGACGACACCAAGGCCGCCGGTGATGCCCATGCCAAGGCCGCCGATCCGCGCACCCATGTAGAGCGCCAGAAGGGTGACAAGCAGTTCGAGCCAGATCATTGTTTGAAGCTCCCGGTACAGATATCCGCGCGCGCCACCTATGCGCCCGAACGCATCCCGCGTCATAGCGCCCACCGCGACGCGCGACAGGATTTCGCGCCCCGCACTTCCGCCCCGCTATTGTCGCCGCTAATCTGCCGCGCGAGTCACCCATGGAGAGAGCTATGGAAACGATGATCGGCGTGATCGGGGGCAGCGGTCTTTACGAAATCGGCGGGCTGCTGGATGCGCGGTGGCAACCTGTCGGGACCCTCTGGGGCGATCCGTCGGACGAGATCCTGACCGGGCATATGAACGGGGTACCCATGGCGTTCCTGCCCCGCCACGGCCGCGGCCACGTCCATTCCCCCACCACCGTCCCGTATCGCGCCAATATCGACGCGCTGAAACGGCTCGGCGTGACCGATGTGATCAGCATTTCCGCCTGCGGTTCGTTCCGCGAAGAGATCGCACCGGGGCATTTCGTGATCGTCGACCAGTTCATCGACCGTACCTTCGACCGTGAGAAGAGCTTTTTCGGCACCGGATGCGTTGCCCATGTCAGCCTTGCGCATCCCACCTGCGCCCGGCTCGGCGATGCCTGTGAGCGGGCTGCCGAAGCGCAGGGCATTGCGGTGCATCGCGGCGGCACCTATCTGGCGATGGAAGGGCCGCAGTTCTCGACGCTGGCCGAATCGAAACTCTACCGCGACGGCTGGGGGTGCGACGTGATCGGCATGACCAACATGCCCGAGGCCAAGCTGGCCCGCGAAGCAGAGCTTTGCTACGCCTCGGTCGCCATGGTGACCGATTACGACAGCTGGCACCCCGACCATGGCGAGGTCGACATCACCGCCATCATCCAGACGCTGACCGGCAACTCGGCCAACGCGCGCGGGCTGGTTGCGCGCCTGCCGGCGCTGCTCGGACCCGGCCGCAGCCCCTGCCCCTGCGGCTGTGACCGGGCACTGGACCACGCGATCATGACAGCCCCCGACAAGCGCGACCCGGCGCTGATCGGGAAGCTCTCGGTCGTGGCGGGGCGGATA
>NZ_JBKEAE010000044.1:0-5519 GCF_047971885.1 Tropicimonas sp.
TCTACCATCACGTCGTTGGCCGATCCGTCGGGATTCTCACTCGATCCGCTCACGGATGTCTTGCGATCAGGTGCGCGCGAGTTGATCCAGCCAGCGGTTGAAGCGGAGCTGTCCGCACTGCTTGCGGCCCATGCCGGTGAAATGACCGAAGATGGCCACGGTATCTGCGCGTAACGCCCAACAGACAGCGCCGCGCTATACAGTGGCCACGCGGGGCTTGGCGGATCGAGGGCGGGGATATACCCATTGAGGCGTCCCTTCTGTCGAGCGAGCCGTGCCGATGCTCCATGCCTATAGCTGCAACGAACAAGGTCTGCGCCCGTTGCCCGTGCCGGCGCCGGACATTTCCGCCGCGATCTGGATCGATCTTCTCAACCCCGACCCCGAACAGGTCGCCGAGGTCGAGGCGCTCGGGCTGACGGTTCCTGGCCTTGAAGATATGGAGGAAATCCAGCTTTCGAGCCGGCTCTATCGCGTGGGGCAGGTGGATTACGTGACCGTCGTGCTCGCCGGTCCGTCTCCTGACGGTCGCAGGATCATGCGGCCGGTCTGCTTCATTCTTGGGCCCGAACGGCTGGTGACGGTGCGCTATCACGCCCCCGAAACCTTCGGCCATTACCCGACACAGGGTGGGCATCGTTCGCTGTGCAACGCCACGCCCGGACAGGTGGCGATGGGGCTGGTCGAGGATATCGTCGATCATCTCGCCGATGCGCTCGAGGATATCGGGCGACGGCTCGACGACATGTCCCAGCAGGTGTTCGACAGGGCGGGGCTCAACCGGGCGAATCTGTTGCAGAAGACATTGGAAAACGCCGGCGTGCTCGGCGAGCGGATCGGGCGGCTGCGCCTGTCGCTGCTGACGCTCGAACGGGCGCTGAACTATGTCGACCAGTTCCCGGGCGAACATGCCGCCGGATACGACACGAAGAAACTGGCGCGCGGTCAGGCACGCGATATCGCCGCGCTTGCGGTTCACGCCGATTTCCTGTCCTCGCGGGTGACGTTCCTGACCGACGCGACGCTGGGGTTGATCGACCTGGAACAGAACAAGGCGGTGTCGATGCTGTCGGCGCTGGTGGCGCTTTTTGCCCCGGCGACGCTGATCTCGTCGATCTATGGAATGAACTTCGCCTGGATGCCCGAACTTCACAGCCGGTGGGGATTCGCCTTCGCGATCGCCCTGATGATCGTATCGGCGGGGGTCGCCTTTCTCTATTTCAAGCGGCGGGGCTGGTTGTGAGGCGCGTGGTGCAGATAGTGGCGCGGGGGGCATAGATGGCCGGCCGGGTCTTTGCGGTGGTCGGACCGTCGGGCGCGGGCAAGGATACGCTGATGGCCGAGGCGGCGCGGCTCCGGCCCGATCTGCACATCGTGCGCCGCGCCATCACCCGGCGGGTGGCGGGTGGCACCGAATCCTTCGATGCCGTGACCGAGGAGGAGTTCCTGAGTCGCAAGACCGCAGGGCAGTTCGTTTTCGACTGGCAGGCGCACGGGCGGCGCTATGGCATTCCACGCAGCATCGACAGGGCGCTTTCCGAAGGGCGCGACGTGCTGTTCAACGGTTCGCGCGCCATCGTCGCGCATGCGTGGGAGGAATATCCCGGCCTGACCGTGATTCTGGTGACCGCCTCGGTTCCGACGCTGGCAAGACGGCTTGCCGAGCGGGGGCGGGAGACGCCGGTCGAGGTGGCGCAGCGTCTGGCACGGGCGGTCTACGAGATCCCCTGTGGTCCGCCGATCCGCGTGGTGGAGAACGACGGCACGCTGGCAAGTGCGACGCGCGCCTTCCTGGGCGCGCTTCAACCGCTCAGGATATAGCTGTTGAGGAGGTGGAACCGGCCGTCCTGCCCCTCGCCGAACAGGCTCATTTCGCGCATCCTGAACGGGCGCGGCAGAAGCGGTTCCAGCATCTCGTCAAGCCGCGCTTTTACCGTGTCGCGCGTTTGTGGCGGCAGGCGGCCGGTCAGGGTCAGGTGAAAGCGGAATTCCTCCATCACATGGGGATAGCCCCAGGCCTTCAGCAGTTCTTCCTGCCGTGCCGACAACCCCGCGTCGCGCCGGCGCCGCAGTTCCGCCTCATCCGGGGGGGCGCGAAAGATATCCAGCGCCTCGACCACACGCGCCGTCAGAAGCGCAAGCCGGGTCTGATCGCCCACGGGGGTCAGGGCCAGAAACTCTCCGATGCCGGTAACGCGCAACCCGTCGAGCAGGACCGGCGCCAGCGAGGAGGCCAGCGCCTCGGCGGCGTTGTGCAACTCGCCCACGTCGAATTGTGCGGCCAGCCGGAAGGGCGGTTTCAGGGTGGCATGGAATCCGTATTTGCGCGGAGCGGCGGTGATCTCGCTCACCGGCAGCGGCAGGCCTGACATCGGGATATGCGCGACCCTGCGGCCCGCCCTCGGGTCCCATCCGAGCCACGCCGCGCCGAAATCGGCCAGCGGGCCCGGAGGGGGGGCGAAATAGAGCGCATAGCGGGTAAATCCGTCCATGATTCGCCTCTAGCACATCGGTTCGAGTCCGGCGAGTATGGACGTGCGAGGGGTATGCGATGACCGGAACCATTCTTGCCAATGCCACGCTTGTCCTGCCGGACGAGGTCGTGCACGGGGCGCTGGCGCTGTCGGGCGACAGGATCGTTTCGATCGACCGCGGCGGCACCCGGGTGGCGGGTGCGGCGGATTGCGACGGCGATCTGGTGCTGCCGGGGCTGATCGAACTGCACACCGACAATCTGGAACGACATATCAAGCCGCGGCCATGGGTCGACTGGCCGCACGCCGCCGCGATGATCGCCCACGATGCCGAGCTTGCCTCGGTCGGCATCACCACCGTGTTCGATGCGATGCGCGTCGGCTCGGTTCCCTCCGAGCAGGGGAATTACCCGGCCTATGCCCGGCAGCTTGCCAGCGAGATGCTGCATCTGCGATCCGTCGGTGCCCTGAGAATCTCGCACTACCTGCACCTGCGGGCCGAGATCTGCTCGCAGACGCTGGTGAGCGAAATGGCCGAATTCGGGCCAGAGGACCGCGTGCGCATCGTCAGCCTGATGGACCATACTCCCGGGCAGCGGCAGTTCAGCGATATCGCGAAATTCCGCCGCTACGTTCAGGGAAAATACGCGATGACCGACGCGCAGTTCGATGCGCATGTCGCGCGCCTGATCGGGTTGCGCGAAACCCATGGCGAGTTGCACGAACGTGTCGCGATTGACGAGGCGCGCCGCTATGGCGCGGTTCTGGCCAGCCACGACGATACCATGGTGGACCATGTCGAAACCTCGGCCGCGCACGGGGTGGCGCTGGCGGAATTTCCCACCACCGCGCAGGCTGCATCGGCCTGCCGCAGGCTGGGGATCGCGGTGATGCTGGGGGCGCCGAACCTGATCCGCGGCGGCAGCCACTCGGGCAATATCGCCGCCCAGACGCTGGCGGAATCGGACCTGCTGGATATCGTCAGTTCCGATTACGTTCCCTCGGCGCTGCTGTCGGCGGCCCTGCTTCTGGGCGATCTGTGGGGCGATGCGGCGCGCGCGATCCGCACGGTGACACAGGCGCCCGCCGATACGGTCGGTCTCGGCGACAGGGGGCGGCTTGCCGTCGGTGCGCGGGCCGATGTGATCCGGGTCCGGCGCGTCGCCGGGGCGGGGGTGGTCAGGGGCGTTTGGGTTTCCGGCAGGCGCATCGCCTGAGGCGCCGGCCGGGCGGACGTTACCGGCTTTCCGGTGGAACGCGCGGCCGGTAACTGGCGGTTGCCCGCGTGTCGGCATAGGCGGGGTCGCGCGGGCGCGGGCGGGGGTGGAGCTTTCGGTAGCGGATCGCGGACAGCCGCAGCCACGCGGCCAGACCCGCCAGCGCGATGCCGAGAATCTCGACCGGGTCCACCATGGGCAGATACCCCTGGAAACCCCTGCTGAGCGTGCTCAACCCCTGGTAGTTGATTCCCCTTACCGCTGTCATGCTGAACGCGATCAGCACACCGCTCACCAGCAGCAGATTGTTCAGGATATGGCGGCGAAAGACCAGCGCCGTGACAAGCAGGCTGATCAGAACGACGGTTGCCATCACCCCGACAAAGGCGGCCTGAATCTTGCGCCGCTCCTCGTACCATCCCTGCGCCCGGGCCAGGCAGCGCCCGGTTGCCCAGACCAGACCCTGAAGGTCGAGATGGGTGTTCACCACCTGGAACAGGAACAGGCTGGCCGAAAGCCACCACAGCCATTTTTCGCGCCCGCGGCTCTGTTGCGCAACCCGCAGCATCAGAACCGCTGCGATGCCGTAGGCAAGCATGAAAACGGTGCCGCGCAGAATTGGGTCGCCGAAAATCTCGACCCAGTCGGCTACGCCACATGCAAGGGCACTGGAATAGACTTCGATATCACTCATAAGAACAATCAAACGTTTACGAAAAGTTTATAGCGTCCATACTGACACCGCCAGTCTTCTTGTTGCAAGGCCGGCCGGGACCGGGGCGGGGCCGGGGAAATGCCGGTATTCACAATCCCCCCCGGCTTCTCGCGGCGGGAAACTGGCGGATCGCGCTGATTTGTGGCGGATCCTGCGCTGGCGTGCAGGTGCCGCCATCGGCGTGCACCCTGTGCGGCATCTCGGCACATCAGCCGGTTCCCGCCAGCCTCCGCTATCTCTCGGTCCGCATGGGCCCACACAAAACAGGGCGATCGGGCCGGTCCTGATGCAGTTGCGGATTCGACAGCCGCAGGTGCTTGTGCAAAGGTTAACGCGGGATGTGGGGGTGTACGGTCATGCAGGTTTCAGCGATTTCCCGGTTGATTCTGCCCGCCGTTCTGGTGGCAGGAGGGGCGCTTGCACAGGACAGCGGCGCGACGAGCGGCGCGCAGCCAGCGGATGCGGCCGCCTATCGCAGGATCCTGCTGAACCTGCAGGACGAGCTTTCGGCGATGACGATCGAGCGCGACGACCTTTCGGCGGGGATAGGTTCGGCGCGAGCGGAACTTGACCGCGTGCAGGCCGAGTCCGCGGAGTTTTCCCGACAGATCGCGAATGCGCAGCAGGAATTGCAGGCGCTTGTCGATCAGACGGATGCCGAGCGGCAGCGACTCGAGACGCTTCGGGCAGAGCGTTCCGTCGAGGAGGCGAGATTCGAGGAACTCGGCGCCGGTATTGCGTCGCTGACCGGCGAGACCGAGAAACTGAAGGAAGCCCGCGATGGTCTGATGGCGCAGCGATCCGAACTGGAGGCGCTGATCGAAGAGCGCACCGCCGCGCTGCAAGGCATATCCGAAGCAGAAGCGCGCGCCGCAGGACTGGCCGGACAGATCGCGGCCCTTGAGGAGCGGCGCAATGCACTTGAGGCGGAGAACGCCGGCCTGAAAGCCGCCACCAGCGATATCGCCGCCGCTGAAACCCGGCTGGGCGATATGCGGGCCGAGGTTGCGAAACTGACGGGCGAGGTCGCACGGCTGGAAGGGCAACGTGCGGAACTGATGGCCGAGGCTGAGCGACTGGAAGCGCTGCGCAGCGAGCGCGCCGATGCCGAAG
>NZ_JBKEAE010000052.1:0-2834 GCF_047971885.1 Tropicimonas sp.
TGCTGGAACGGGACTATTCGGGCTATTACGCCTATTGCCGGAGCAAGGTGGCGGAGATCATGTTCACCTTTGACCTGGCCGAAGAGTTGGCGGGGGCGGGCGTCACCGCCAACGCCATGCATCCCGGCGCCTACATGAACACGACAATGGTGCGCGAGATGAAGCACGAGGTGGTCGACAGTGTCGACGAGGGCGCGAACTTCCTGCTGGAACTGGCGACAGACCCTAAATTCGACGGTGACACAGGACGTTACATCAATCGAGGCGAAGATACCCGCGCCGAAGAGCAATGTTACGATGCAGCCGCGCGCGCGCAATTGCGCGCGCTTTCGAACCAATTGGTTGGCCTCTGAATCAAGCAGGAAATCTCATGTCAAATCATGCTGTATTTGTCACCGAAAACCGCCGCATGGTCTTCGGCGAGGTGGAAATGCCGGTGGTGCGTCCCAATGACGTGCTCATCCGAATGAAATATTGCGGCGTCTGCGGATCGGACGTCCATTTCTATGAACATGGCGAGCCGGAATTTCCCGATGTCTACCCGTTCATCCTCGGCCATGAGGGGGCAGGAGAGGTTGTCGAGGTCGGCTCGGCAGTAACCTCGCTCAAGATCGGCGATCTGATCTGTATCGAGCCCGGCATCCCCTGCCGCACCTGCGAATGGTGCGCGAGCGGGCGCTACAACCTCTGCCCCGACGTGGTGTTCCCCTCCGCCCCGCGCGAACCCGGCATTCTGCGCGAATACGTCGCCCACCCGGCCGAGCTGTGTTTCAAATTGCCCGACGGTATGTCCTGCGAAGAGGGCGCACTGATCGAGCCGCTCGCGGTGGGCATGACGGCGGCACGCGAGGCCGGCGCGCGGCTCGGGCAGACGGCGGTAGTGCTCGGCAGCGGCTGCATCGGCCTCGTCACGCTTCTGGCGCTGCGCGCGCTCGGACTGCGCAGGATCGCGCTGGTCGATCTGCATGAGATCCGGCTGGCCAAGGCGCGTGAGCTTGGCGCTTGGGCAACGGTGAACGCGGCTGAAGTCGACCCCGTCGCCGAAGTGAAACGCCTGTTCGACGGCATCGGCCCCGATCTGGTGTTCGAGACCGCCGGCAGTACCGTGACCGCCTCCCAGACCATCCCGATGGCCAAGCGCGGCGGCACGATCATGATCGTCGGCAATGTCGTGGGCCAGACGCCGGTCGATTTCCAAATGGCGACCAACAAGGAACTGACGATCAAGACCAGCTTCCGTTACCGCAACATCTATCCGGCGACGATCGAAGCGGTGGCCAGCCGGCTGATCGACCTGAAGAGCATCATCTCGCGCCATTACCCGCTCAAGGAGGCACCGCAGGCCTTCGAGGATTGCATCGATCAGAAGGCCTCGATGGTGAAGGCGGTGATCCGTTTCGGAGGTCAGGATGACCTGTCCTGAAATCCTCTGCGTGGGCATGGTGGTGGTCGATGTGCTGGTCGAGGGCGTTAGCACAATGCCGCGCCCGGGAGAGACCGGCACCGTCGCCGGCGTCTCCATGGCGACCGGCGGGGACGCGATCAACGAGGCAGTGGCGCTGGCCAAGCTGGGCAATCGTGTCGGCCTGATGGGGCTGATCGGTGGCGATGCGCAGGGGCAGATCATTCTTGAGAACTGCGCCCGCCACCGGATTGGCACCGAAGGGCTGATCGTCGATCCCGGCCGGGCAACCTCCACCGGCATCGTGCTGATCGAGACCGGGGGCGAGCGCAGCTTCCTGTGCAAGCAACACTCCACCTATACGCAGTTCGGGCCCGGGCACATCGACCTCGACAACCTCCGCCCGGGCCTGCGCGCACTTTCCGTCGGCAGCCTGTTCTGCATGCCGCAGTTCGACCGGGAAGCGCTGGCACCGCTCCTGCGCAAGGCGAAATCGGTCGGTGCCATCACCCTCGCCGATCTGGTGATGGATGAGCGCGGCTACGGCCTCGACGCCCTGAACGACGCCTGGCCGTATCTCGATTACGTGGTCCCGAGCGAGTTGGAGGCCGAGATATTCACTGGCTCGCGCGACCCGGAGACGATTGCCGCCACCTTTCGTGCGCGTGGGGTGCAGAACGTGATCCTGAAACGCGGCGTGCAGGGCGTTCTCGCCTTCACCCGAGCGGGGAATTTCGCCTGTCCCGCCTTCGACGTCCCGGTCGCCGATACGACGGGAGCGGGCGACAATTTCGTCGCCGGCCTGATCCATGGGCTTGTGCGCGGTTTCGATACCGACCGCGCCCTGCGCTTCGGCTCCGCCGTTGCCGCGCTCTCCGTGCAGGCGGTGGGTGCGGGTGCAGGGCTCAAGGATCTCGCTCAGGTAGAAGAATTCCTTGCGGAAGCGTCGCGGGCATAACTCCCCAAAAAGACCTCTGCATGATTACGGATTCCGGTCGCAAGCGAGGTTTGATAGGCTGGTCTTGAGGCATTCGGGGCGGTTTGATGGACCTGTTTTTGCGCGAAGCGGCGGATCGGATTGGCGATGACGATGTGCTGGCCAAGGTGGATGCACTCATGGACTGGCGGGCGTTCGGGCCGATCCTGAGGCGCGGTCCGGGGCGGTCGGGTGTGGGGCCTCAGGGCTATGATCCGCTGGTTCTGTTCAAGTGCCTGCTCATTGGCCAGTGGCACGGGCTGAGCGACCCCAAACTGGAGCGCGCGCTGAAGGTCCGTCTGGATTTCATGCTATTTTGCGAACTGGACCTGCATTCGGGTCGTGTCGCGGAGTTTGTGGAAAATCGAAGGCGGCGTAATCTCCGGGTGAACTGACACCCACCCAACCGGCGGCGGCAACCGCCAGGGAGATCACGCCATGAACCAGATTACCGAC
>NZ_JBKEAE010000149.1:0-15802 GCF_047971885.1 Tropicimonas sp.
TGCGGTCGAGAAGACTCGAACTTCCACGGGAGTTACCCCACAGCGACCTCAACGCTGCGCGTCTACCAATTCCGCCACGACCGCACATGATCAGGCAGGCCGGGCGTAGATAGCGAAGCCGCGCGGGGATGAAAAGGGGGTTTCGGTGTGAGCCCGAAGATATTTCACCCCCGCGACGCGACGCCCGCCGCAGCCGACATCGCACCGGAGCAAGGCCTTGTCTATTCGGCCATGTTGAAGCTGGGCATGGCCGCAGAAGCGGGAACGGGCGCCGGCCCGACCCCGGGCGCGGCGGTGCCATCGGCGCCGGTCGCCGCCGCGCGGATAAGCTGCGCACGTTCGGGCTGCCCGGGGGCGAATACCGGCGTCGCGCCGCCTTCGAGCGCGTTGGCGCCTTCGTCGTACCAGGCCAGCGACAGATCGGGGCGTTTCGAGGTTCCGAATCCCTGCGACAGGTGATGCCCCAGAAGCTCGGAATATACCGGCTCACCCAGTGCCACCAGCAGCAGCGCCGATCCGAGCGCGACATCCATCTCGTCCGTCCGATAACCTGTCCCGAGACAGATCTTTGCGGTCTCGGACATCTGCGCCGGCGACATGCCTGCCTGAAGGATGAAGCCCGCAACGTCCTTTTTCACCTCGTCACGCGGCTTCAGCGACAGGCCCGCTACCTGATCCTTGAGCAGAGGCGCCAGTGCGCGGCACTGCTCGGCGATCTGATCCGGCGTGAAGCCCTGCACCCGCGAAACCATCTGTTCGGTATTGGCGATCGCATAGGTCCTCGCCAGACAGAACTGCTCGTTGAGGACCGTCTTCGGGTCGGACCAGTTGGCAAGCGTGCTGAAGCCGCCGTTGGTGTTGGTCAGCAGGTTGATCGCGTTGCAATGCGATGCCAGCGATTGTTGGGTCCCTGCGGCGGCAAAGCTTGGCATGACGGGGGCGTTTTCGACCGGTGCGGCCGCTTCGGTTACAGCGGCCGGCGGAGCGACCACCGCAGCCGTGGCCGGCATCGTCGCCACGGGGGCGGCACCACCACCGGCAAGCTGGTCGCGATAGGCGATCAGCAGGCCGCGCGGCCCCATCGGGTTGGCCGCGATCTGCTGCGCGGTCGCCGGCCCGCCGGCAAGAGCGCGGTTATGCGAGGTCAGCAGGAAATCCCGTTCGTACTGGGTCAACTGACCGGTCGGCGAATAGCCCATATGGGCCTGGTAGTTCGAGATCGCGGCGCGCGAGTTCCGCCCCAGAACACCATCCGCCGAACCGGCGTTGAAGCCGAAATAGTTGAGCGCGCTCTGCACCGAGCGGTTCTCGGCCCGCTGGGCGGAGGAGATCGACGGCTTGGCGGTCTTGTAAACCGTCTTGCGCTGGACATAGACCTTTTTCTTCTGCTGCTGCGACCCGATCGCATGGCCGATGATCCCGCCGACGATGGCACCGGCGACGGCATCGCCCGCATCGGCGGTGGCACGCTGTGCCGGTACAGCCGCCAGAGCAGCTATGAAAAGAGTGGAAACAATACCCTTGCCGAACATGTCTTTCTCCTTGTCCAATCCTGTTGGTGCCGAATCCTCAGCCTCCGCGCGCCATGGCCTGCGCCGGGAATACCGGTTAAGTTTCGCGGCTCAGGCCGATTCGAGTCAAGCCGGAGAGCTTTACAAATGGTCGAGTGGATACGATCCGGAACGCTGGTGCCTTATCCGGAGGCCGTCGCCGGAATGGAGCGCCGTGTCGCCGCCATCGCCGCCGGCCAGCAGGACGAGGCGATCTGGCTGCTGGAGCATCCGCCGCTCTATACCGCCGGTACTTCGGCGAAACGCCGCGATCTGGTCGATCCCGATCGTTTCCCGGTCCATACCTCCAGGCGCGGCGGGCAATACACCTATCACGGGCCGGGCCAGCGGGTAATTTACGTCATGCTCGATCTCAACCGGCGCGGGCGCGATGTGCGCGCCTTTGTCGAGAGCCTCGAACGCTGGGTCATCGACACGCTGGACACCTTCAACGTCCGGGGCGAGATCCGGCCCGGCCGGGTGGGTGTCTGGGTTTCGCGGCCGGACAAGCCGCCGCTGCCCGACGGCAGCCCGCGCGAGGACAAGATCGCCGCCATCGGCATCCGCCTGCGCAAATGGGTGAGCTTTCACGGCATCTCGATCAATGTCGAACCCGATCTGAGCCATTTCTCGGGCATCGTGCCCTGCGGCATCACCGGGCATGGCGTGACCAGTCTGGTAGATCTTGGCCTGCCGGTCACGATGGACGACCTCGATCTTGCACTCGAACGGACATGGAACGCGCGCGAATCGGCACAGCACGGTGTGTGAGCGGCGCACCGGCCACAGCCGGTCAGAAAACGGGCAGTTGGCGGAGGCATCATGAACAATCCGTATCGAGCGAGTGGATTGAGCGGTCCCCCCCCGGGAATCCCAGCATCTTCAACAAAATGACTTTCGCAATACTGAACAAGAGGTTAATAACCGGTCGGGAGTGCAATTATGGGATGGTGCACATGAAATACGCAAATACACTGCTGGCGGTCGCGACAATCGGGTTTTCCGCGACAACGGCCAGCGCCTTGACCACCTTCGTGACGGATCCAGCGAATTCGTCGGACGAACTGACCGATCAGAGTGGTGGCGGACTTACCTGCTGGATAACCGATTGTTCGCTCGACGCAACACTCGCGTCGTCGTTCGCGTCCACCAGCTTCGATCTCGAGGTGGGCGATTCGCAGACCTTCGATTTCATCACCTTCAGCGGAGATGGCACAACCGGTTTCAGCGATCGCGATTTCTCGATCAGCGCGACGCTCGCCTTCGATCCGCCCGGCGCGTCGGGCTCCAGCACCGGCAATGGCGGCGGGTTCCTGTTCCTCGGCTACATCACCGGTGGCTCGCTCTACTGGGACGAGGCGATGCCGATGACCATCACCGCCGCGAACGGTTCGGTGTTCGAACTGAGCTTCGATCAGGGCGACGGGATCCTGCTCGAGGGCAACCCGGATTATACGCTTTCCGCGACGGTCACCCTGCTATCCGAGGTTCCGCTTCCGGCCGGTGGCCTGCTTCTGGGAACGGCGCTGGCGGGTTTTGGCATTGTCGGCGCCCGGCGCCGCCGCAAGTAACAGCCCCCTGGGGTATCTGCATCGACGGCGGCCCTCAGGCCGCCGTTTTCGATTCACATGTATTGTTTTCCGATCTAGAAGCGGCGGACCATGCTGACGATCTTTACCGCCATTGCCCCCGTTTTCCTGCTCATTATGAGCGGTTACGCCCTCAGACGCGGTGGAATCCCGTCGACAGAATTCTGGAATCTCAACGACAAGCTCGTCTACTGGGTCCTGATGCCGGCGCTTTTCTTCGCCAAGATTTCGGCGGCGGATCTGGGCAATCCCGGGCTGTGGACGCTTGCGGGAATCCTCTATGCCGGGTTTTTCGCCGCCATCGCCTATGGCCTGCTGGCGGGCCGTGGCCGAACGCCCGCCGACGCAAGCTCGGTGTTGCAGGGCAGCGCCCGCTTCAACACCTTTATCGGCCTGTCACTGGCCGAGGCGCTGTTCGGGGCCGCCGGACTTCAGATCGCCATCCTCGGCTCGGCGCTGCTGATTCCCGTGGTCAACATCACCGTGGTCACGCTCATGGCGCGCCAGCTCGGCGCCGGGCGCGGCGGGCTTCTGGGCGATCTGGTCCGCAACCCGCTGATCCTGTCGATCGGTGCCGGTATCGCCTTCAACCTCGCCGGCTTCAGGGAGGTTCCCGTCCTGCACGAGATGGCCCGCATCCTCGGCAATGCTGCGCTGCCGATCATGCTCATGTGCGTGGGCGCCAATCTCAGGTTGCGCGGCCTGCACGGTTCGGTGGCCGCAACGGCACTGGCGACAATCGGCAAGCTCGTCATCTTTCCGGCCGGCGTCCTGGCTGCCATCTACGCCCTTCAGCCCGTCATGCTGACCGCCGAGATCGCGCTTATTTTCGCCGCCCTGCCGACCGGCGTTTCCGCCTATACCCTGGCGCGTCAGATGGGCGGAAACGCGCAGCTCATGGCCACCATCATCACCGTACAGACATTGCTGAGCTTCCTGACGCTCCCGGCAACGCTGATGCTGGCGCGCTGGCTGTTCCCGCTCTGACAAAGCGGCGGCTACGCCCCCGCCCGCCCCGCATTGATTGTTGCCGCCTGCGACAACTCCGCCTAGTGTTGACGGTAACGCGCAGGGAAGCCGCTAGGGAAGGCGCTCCCGGACAGGGACAACAAGCCGGAGGATCGACATGGCCGATGCAGCCATCCACGGGCATGACCATGAGGACAAGCGGGGGTTCTTTACCCGCTGGTTCATGTCCACCAACCACAAGGATATCGGGATTCTCTACCTGGTAACCTCGGCAGCGGTCGGGTTCGTCGCCGTCCTTTTCACGGTGCTTATGCGTCTGGAACTGATGGAACCCGGAGTGCAGCACATGTGCGCCGAAGGTTTCCGCCTGTTTGCCGGATCGACCGACGGCTGCACCCCGAACGGGCATTTCTGGAACGTCCTGATCACCGCCCATGGCGTGCTGATGATGTTCTTCGTGGTGATTCCGGCGCTCTTCGGGGGATTCGGCAACTATTTCATGCCGCTCCAGATCGGCGCGCCCGACATGGCGTTTCCGCGGCTCAACAACCTCAGCTTCTGGCTGTACGCGGCCGGTTGCTGCCTTGCCATTGCCTCGGTCTTCAGCCCCGGCGGCGCGGGCCAGCCCGGCGCCGGTGTCGGCTGGGTGCTCTATCCGCCGCTTTCGGTCCGCGAGGGCGGCTACGCGATGGACCTTGCGATCTTTGCCGTGCACGTCTCGGGCGCCAGTTCGATCCTCGGGGCGATCAACATGATCACCACCTTCCTGAACATGCGCGCGCCGGGCATGACGCTGCACAAGGTGCCGCTTTTCGCCTGGTCGATCTTCGTCACCGCCTGGATGATCCTGCTGTCGCTGCCGGTGCTTGCCGGCGCCCTCACCATGCTGCTGACCGACCGCAATTTCGGCACCACCTTCTTCGATGCCTCGGGCGGCGGCGATCCGGTGCTCTACCAGCACATCCTGTGGTTCTTCGGCCATCCGGAAGTCTATATCGTCATCGTGCCGGGTTTCGGCATCGCCTCTCAGGTCATCGCCACCTTTTCGCGCAAGCCGATCTTCGGCTATCTGCCGATGGTCTATGCGAGGGTCGCCATCGGCGTTCTGGGCTTCATCGTCTGGGCGCACCACATGTACACCGTCGGCATGTCGCTGACCCAGCAGAGCTATTTCATGCTGGCGACGATGGTGATCGCGGTGCCGACGGGCATCAAGATATTCTCGTGGATTGCCACGATGTGGGGCGGCTCGATCGAATTCAAGACACCGATGCTCTTTGCACTCGGATTTCTCGTGCTCTTCACCATGGGCGGGGTGACGGGCATCGTGCTCAGCCAGGCGGCGGTCGACCGCGCCTATCACGATACCTATTATGTGGTTGCCCATTTCCACTACACCATGTCGATGGGTGCCGCCTTCTGCATCTTTGCCGGGGTCTATTACTGGATCGGAAAG
Source organism: Tropicimonas sp. (assembly GCF_047971885.1). Taxonomy (NCBI): domain Bacteria; kingdom Pseudomonadati; phylum Pseudomonadota; class Alphaproteobacteria; order Rhodobacterales; family Roseobacteraceae; genus Tropicimonas; species Tropicimonas sp. The sequence continues at coordinate 5,565 of NZ_JBKEAE010000149.1, forward strand.
ATGACAGGACGCCAGTATCCCGAGCTTTGGGGCAAGGTGCATTTCTGGCTGTTCTTCATCGGGGTGAACCTGACCTTCTTCCCGCAGCATTTTCTCGGCCGTCAGGGCATGCCGCGCCGCTACATCGACTACCCCGAGGCATTCGCCCAGTGGAACTATGTCAGCTCGCTCGGCGCTTTCCTGTCCTTCGCCTCTTTCCTGCTGTTCTTCGGGATCGTCTTCTACACCCTGCGCGCGGGCCAGCGGATCACGGTCAGGAACTACTGGAACGAACACGCCGACACGCTGGAATGGACCCTGCCCTGCCCGCCGCCCGAACACACGTTCGAGACGCTGCCTAGGCAGAGCGACTGGGACAAGGGCCACAGCCACTGAGACACCGCCCGACCGGTTGCCGCAAAATCCCGAACCCCGGCCACGCGCCGGGGTTGCTTTCGGCCGGGCGGTCCTGTGGCGGGGTCCCGATGCGCGTCGGGCCGGCGTGCCCTTCGAACGGGTAGCGCCCGCGCCCGAAGGCGGCCCGCTCTACGAGCTTCATCTCTGGCCGCACCGCTCCCTGCCGAAGGCGGGATTCGCCGGTTTCGTCGGCGCTACGTTCGTTCTGTTTCTCGTCCCGCTGCTGTCGGCTGTCGGATCGCCGGCGCTCTGGTGGATGCTGCCATTTGCGGCCGGTGCGCTCTGGCTGCTCTACTGGGCGCTTCAGCGCAGCTATCGCGACGGCGAAACCATCGAGGAACTCCGCCTGTGGACGGATCGCGTGACGCTGAAACGCCATGCGCCCGGCAGGCCCATTCTGGAATGGCAGGCAAACCCGCATTGGGTGCGCGTTACGCTGCACGCCACCGGCGGGCCGGTCGACAACTATGTCACCCTGAGCGGCGGCGGCCACGAGGTCGAGATCGGCGCCTTTCTCAGCGACAAAGAGCGTGTTGACCTCTACACCGAACTGTCGCGATATCTGCCGCTGAGAGGATGAGCGATGGCGCAGGTACCCGCCACACCCAGGACGCAGCGCCTGCTGCGGCGGCTTTCGGCGGCAATGCTGGGGCCGCGCCGGACGATTGAGCGCGCGGCTCTGCAACCCTCCGAAGAGGCAGCGCTGGAGCGGCGGCTGAACGCCCGGCCCGGCCCGCCCGTCGATCCGGTCGTGGTGTTTCTGATACCGCTGGTGGGGCGGCATCACATCGGCGACTGGGGTGAGGTCGGACGGCGGCTGGCGGCCACGGTCGCGAGTTTCCGCAGCCAGACAAACACCCGATGGATGGCGCTGGTCTGCGGTCAGGACCGGCCCGGCGGGATCGGCTTCGATTCGCAATTGCGCTTTCTGCCCTTTGAAGAGAGGGTCGAGGGCAATGACAAATGGGCCAAACTCGGCGCGCTCTGCCATGCGCTGCCGGGCCTCGGGATCGAATCGGGCTATGCGATGCCCTTCGATGCCGACGATCTGCTGAGCCGCCATGCCGTCGACGAGATGGTGCGGCGCAAGTCCGCCGGCGGCTATCTGGTGACCCGAGGCTTCGTGCTGGACGCGCAGAGCCGTCAGGTGGGGCTCTGCGCGCCGCAGAGCCCGCGCGCCCCGGGCCGCAAACCGTTCTGGAAGATGTGCGGAAGCTGTGCCGCCTTCCGTTTCGATTTCGCTGGCGGCGCAACCGGCGATGCGGATTTTCTGGCCGCCGTCACAGCGCACGAACATCGCATGTTCCCCTACCTGTCGGCGCTCGCCGGCCGGCCACTGGCACCGATGCGGCAGGAGGCGGCGATGTATATCGTCAACCACGGCGAGAACTTCGGCGCCCGCCGGGGGCGCGTCGGCTTCAAGACCCGCTATGTGACCCGCTTTCCCGTCACCGGTGATGCTGCACTGGCGCGGATCGCGGCGGATTTCCCGGCGATGGTGGCCGAACCGGGGCGGAACGCGGAAACTGGTGCGGGCGGCCGGACTTGAACCGGCACGGGCAATCGCCCCAGGGAGTTTAAGTCCCATGCGTCTACCATTCCGCCACGCCCGCGGCATCTGCCGGGATAGGGGTATCGCCCCGTGGCGGCAAGCCCCCGCATCGCCGGACAGGCATGTGACACCGCGCCTGCCGGGGTCACTTGACCGCTTGCCACAACACGATAGCCTGCACGCATGTTTCCAATTCGCGATCACAACCCTTCGGGCCGCGCGCCCCTGGTCACCTACCTGCTGATCGCGGCGAATGTGGTGGTTTTCCTGCTGACCTGGCCGCTCATGGAGGATCCGCGGCAGCTTTACACCTTCTACAGTCACTGGGCACTGATCCCCGCCGATCCCAACCTGCACAGCTACGTGACGTCGATGTTCCTGCACGGGGGCATCATGCATCTGGCAGGCAACATGCTGTTTCTCTACATATTCGGCGACAACATGGAAGACGAGATGGGGCATGTCGGCTTCCTGCTGTTCTACCTTGCCTGCGGGGTCGGTGCCGGCCTGGTGCATGTCCTGCTGTCACCGGGCTCGGTAATTCCGACTGTCGGGGCCTCGGGCGCAATCGCCGGCGTTCTCGGAGGCTACGTGCTGCTCTATCCCCGTGCGCGCGTCGATGTCCTGCTCATCCTTGTCGTCTACTTCCGCGTGTTCACCGCGCCTGCCTGGATCGTGCTGGGTATCTGGTTCGCGATGCAGGTATTCGGTGTGCTCGGCTCCGATCCGCAGGCCGGCGGGGTTGCCTATGCGGCACATGCGGGCGGTTTCCTGATCGGCGTCCTTCTGACCGTGCCGGTCTGGCTGCGGCGCGGCGGACCGGAGTTCTGGAATCGCAATCACGGGCTTCCGCCGCACCCGGCGCGGCAGAACCGGCAGGGCAACCAGTCCATCGTCCGCCAGCGGCAAAGCAGCGTGCCGAAAGTACGCAGGCGGCGCTGATTCGTCGCGGCGGCAGGTCAGGCGCGCTCGCGCAGCACAGATGCGAACCGGCCGAAAATCTCGCCGTTTGCCGCGATGAGAGAACCCTTTTCGAAGACCCTGTCGCCACCGTGCAGGGATTCGACCAGACCGCCCGCCTCTCGAACGATCACCATGCCGGCGGCAACGTCGTGGGCGTTGATCTCGCGCTCCCAATACCCGTCGAACCGCCCCGCCGCCACATAGGCCAGATCGAGCGACGCGGCGCCCCAGCGGCGCATGCCGGCGCATTGCGGCATCAGCGCGGCCAGATCCTGCATCGTCGCCGGCAGGGTGCGTTTGGACCCGAACGGAACACCGGTGGCGAAAAGCGCCTCGTGCAGGTTGCGGCGCCCCGAAACCCGGATGCGCCGGTCGTTCATCCACGCGCCGGCCCCCTTTTCGGCCACGAACATCTCGTCCTTGGCGGCATCGAACACCACGCCGGCGACGATCTCGCCCTTGTGTTCAAGCGCGATCGAAACCGACCAGTGCGGCAGCCCGTGCAGGAAATTCGTCGTCCCGTCCAGCGGATCGACGATCCAGCGCCGGGTCGGATCCTTGCCGGCGACCTCGCCGGTCTCCTCGCCGAGCCAGCCGTAGCTGGGGCGCGCATTCGTCAGTTCCTCGCGGATGATATTCTCGGCAGCCAGATCGGCACGGGTGACAAAATCGCCCGGCCCCTTGACCGCGACCTGGAGGTTCTCGACCTCGCGAAAATCCTTGACCAGCGACCGGCCGGCCCGTCGCGCGGCCTTGACCATGACGTTGAGATTGGCGCTGCCCTGCATGCCGCGGCTCCTTTGTATCAGGCGCGGGCTATACGATGCAGCGCGGCCGAAGCCAAGCCGGAAAGCCGTTTCAGGGCCGGGCACCAGCCGGCTGCTCGCGCTGGAGGCGCACCGGGATGGTGCGCGCCAGTCGCAGGAAATGCGCCATGTAGGGCATCTCGATATCGTCGGTGCGTGTCGCGGCGAACAGCCGGCGCGTCATGCCCTTTTCGGTAACGGGGCGGGTGACATAATCGGAATTGTAGCGCACCTCGCGCACAACCCAATCGGGCAGGACCGCAACGCCACGGTTCGAGGCGACCAGCAACAGGATGACGGCGGTCAGTTCTACCTGCCGCACCGCCCGCGGTTCGACCCGCGCCGGCATCAGGATCTGGCTGAACACGTCGAGCTTCGAGCGCTCGACCGGGTAGGTGATAAGCAACTCGTCGCGGAAATCCTCGGCCACGACAAAGGCGTGCCTGGCGAGCGGGTGACGGGACGAGGCGACGAAAACCGGCGAATAATCGAACAGTGCGTTGAAGCTGACACCGTCGATCGGCTCGGGGTCGGACGATATCACCACGTCCACCTCCTCTTTCCACAGCGCCGGCAGCGCATCGAAGGCGAGCCCGGGGCGGATATCGACATCCACATCCGGCCAGGCCTTGCGAAACTCCTCAAGCACCGGAAAAAGCCATTCGAAGCAGGCATGGCATTCGATGGCGATATGCAACCGCCCCGTCTTGCCCGAGCGGAGCGCGCGAAACTCCTCGTCCAGCGCCTCCATCTCGGGCAGAACCCGGTCGGCTGTGCGCAGCATCCTGAGGCCCGCCGCCGACAGCCGCAGCGGCTTGGTGCGGCGGACGAACAGCTCCATCCCCGCCTGATCCTCCAGCCCCTTTATCTGATGGCTCAGCGCCGACTGCGTGATGTTGAGCATTTCGGCGGCGCGTGCCAACCCGCCCGCCTCGTGAATGGCCTTGATCGTTCTCAGGTGGCGGAGGTCGACATGCATATCCGGCTCATGATCTTTGTGAGAATTATGAAATTGCCTCACCGGTGCGGATATGCAAATTCCCTTTTCAGCACAAGAGGACCCCATCGCCATGACAACGCCGCGCGTCTCCTTCGAATTCTATCCGCCCCGTTCGGTCGAGGCGTCGTTCCGGCTGCACGAAACGGTGCAGGCGCTGGCGCCGCTGCGGCCCGAGTTCGTTTCGGTGACCTTCGGCGCCGGCGGCACGACCCGCAAGCTGACGCACGAGGCCGTCTCGGCGATCCACCGTACCACCGACCTCAAGGTGGCCGCGCACCTGACCTGCGTCGACGCGACCCGCGCCGAGACGCTGGAGATCGCGCGCGGCTACGTAGCCGAGGGCGTGACGGAACTGGTCGCCCTGCGCGGCGATCCGCCCAGGGGCGCCGCCCGGTTCGAGCCCCACCCCGACGGCTTCGCCGATAGCTGCGAACTGATCGCGGCGCTCAGGGAAACGGGCGATTTCACTATCCGCGTCGGCGCCTATCCCGACCGGCACCCCGAGGCCGCCGATGATCTGGCGGATGTGCGCTGGCTCAAACGCAAGTTCGAGGCCGGCGCCGATGCCGCGATCACCCAGTTCTTCTTCGAGGCCGAAACCTTCTTCCGCTTCCGCGACGCCTGCGAAAAGGCCGGGATCGACGCACCGGTCCTGCCCGGCATCCTGCCGATCGAGCATTGGGCCAACGCACGGCGCTTTGCCGAACGCTGCGGGGCGAAGGTGCCACAATGGCTGGACGATGCCTTTGCCACCGCCGCGCGCGACGGGCGCGAGGATCTGCTGGCCATCGCCGTGGCGACCGAACTGTGCAGCAACCTGATCGACGGCGGTGTCGAGCACCTGCATTTCTATACGCTCAACAAGCCGAACCTGACCCGCGATGTCTGCCATGCGCTTGGGGTGACGCCCGAGGCCGCGCTGCGCGACGTCGCCTGACGCCGCGCCTCAGGCCAGCACCATCTGCGGAACCCTGCCCGGAACGATCAGCCGGGCGGCGGTTGCGGCACGCACGTCTTCGACCGAAACACCGGGCCCCAGTTCGCGGAGCACAAGCCCGCCGTCGGTCGGTTCGATCACCGCCATTTCGGTCACCACCAGATCGACCCGCCGGACGGCGGTCAGCGGCAGGGTGCATTCGGGCAGGATCTTGGGCCTGCCCCTGGCGGTGTGCACCATTGCAACCACAACCCTTCGCGCCCCGGTGACCAGATCCATCGCGCCGCCCATCCCCGGCACCATGCTGCCCGGCACCATCCAGTTCGCCAGATGGCCGCGTTCGTCCACCTGCAAGCCGCCCAGCACCGTCATGTCGAGGTGCCCGCCCCGGATCAGCCCGAAGGACATGGCCGAATCGATCGACGCCGCCCCGGGCACCGCCGTCACGAAGCGCCCGCCGGCGTCGGTCAGGTCGGGATCCTCCATCCCCTCGGGCGGGCGGGCGCCCAGCCCGATCACCCCGTTTTCGGCCTGAAAGAACACATCCTCCAGATCCGACAGGTAGCTGGTGACCAGGCTGGGCAGACCGATGCCGAGGTTCACCAGCATCCCGTCCCGCACCTCCTGCGCCACGCGGCGGGCGATGATCTCCTTGGCGTCCATGTCAGTGCTCCCGTTCCAGCAGAACGTCGACCAGAACCCCCGGCGTCTTCACCGCGTCGGGCGGGATAACGCCAACCGGAACGATCACGTGCGGCTCGGCGATCACCCTGTCGGCGGCCAGCGCCATGACCGGGTTGAAGTTGTGGGCAGTCAGCGAATATTCCAGATTTCCCTTGTAGTCGGCTGAATGGGCGGCAATCAGGGCGAAATCGCCGCGGATCGGCTTTTCCAGCAGGAAGGACCTGCCATCGACCTCGATCACCCGCTTGCCCTGTTCGACCATGGTTCCCAGTCCGGTCGCGGTCAGCACACCGCCCAGCCCGACCCCGCCGGCCCTGATCCGTTCGACCAGCGTTCCCTGCGGCACCAGTTCCACTTCGATCTCGCCCGAGATCATCTTTGCCTGCGTTTCGGGGTTCAGACCGATGTGACTGGCGACCAGCCGTTTCACCAGCCCGGCGGTGATCAGCTTGCCGATGCCGCACCCCGGCATCGCGGTATCGTTGGCAACGACCGTGAAGCCGCCGATACCGCGCGCCACCAGCGCATCGATCAGCCGGTGCGGCGAGCCCACTCCCATGAATCCGCCGATCAGCAGGCTTGCCCCTTCTGGTATCATCCCGGCCGCCGTTTCGACCCGTGTGGCTGTCTTCATCGCTCCTCCTTGCGACAGGTGCCGCGCCAGATGTGCCGGCCGGATTGTGCGATGTCGCGCATCAATTCGGGCGGGGGCAGCTTGTCGCACGCTTGCGGGGCGGCCTGCCGTGCTCCATAACCCGGCAACCCGCAGGAAAGGCTCCCCGATGTATCCATTGGAAGGTCTGAAGGTTGTCGAACTCGCCCGCATCCTTGCCGGGCCGTGGATCGGTCAGGCGCTGGCCGATCTGGGCGCCGAGGTGATCAAGGTCGAATCGCCCGAGGGCGACGACACCCGCCGCTGGGGCCCCCCCTTCATCGAACGCGAGGGCGACACCTCGGCCGCCTATTTCCATGCCGCAAACCGCGGCAAACGCTCGGTCGTCGCCGATTTCCGCACCCCGGAGGGACAGGAAACGGTACGCGCGCTGGCTGCCGGGGCCGATATCCTGATCGAGAACTTCAAGGTCGGCTCGCTGGCCAGATACGGGCTCGACCATGCGCGTCTGTCCGTACTCAACCCGCGCCTGATCTATTGCTCCATCACCGGGTTCGGGCAGACCGGCCCCTATGCGCCGCGCGCCGGCTACGACTTCCTGATCCAGGGAATGTCCGGGCTGATGTCGGTGACCGGCACGCCCGGGGACGAGCCGCAGAAGGTCGGCGTGGCGGTAACCGACATCGTGACCGGTCTCTATGGCGCGGTGGGGGTGCTGGCCGCGCTCGAACAGCGCCGGCGCACCGGCAGGGGACAGCATCTCGACCTTGCGCTGCTCGACTGTGCGGTCGCGCTGATGGCCAACCAGGCGATGAACTATCTGGCGACCGGAAATGCCCCGACGCGCCGCGGCAATACCCACCCCAACATCGTGCCCTATCAGGTTTTTCCGGTCACCGACGGCTACATCATCATTGCTGTGGGCAACGACCCGCAGTTCCGCAGGCTCGTCGGAGTACTCGGACAGCCCGCGCTGGCAGACCACCCCAGCTTCCGGACCAACGCCGCACGGGTGGCGCATCGCGATACGCTGACGGCCCTGCTTGAACCGCTGACGCGCGGCCGGCGCTCTGCCGAGCTGATCTCGACCCTCGAAGCCGCCTCGGTTCCCGCCGGTCCGATCAACGACATGGCACAGGTCTTTGCCGATCCGCAGGTAATTGCCCGGGCGCTGCGAATTACGCCCGGCGGCGTGCCCGGCGTGCGCGGGCCCTGGCGAGTCTCGGATGCCGAGCTTGCGCTCGTCCGCAGCGCACCGGCGCTGGGAGATGCCGGCTGAACCGGCATGCCGCAGCAACGCCATCCGAAATGAAACCCCCGCGCCGGACGGCGCGGGGGTTTCAGGCAAAGCTGCCCGGCGCGGCTCAGTCCATGTCTTCCAGAAGCTGAACCATGTCCGAAACGAAGGTTTCGGCGGCGTCCTTGTGCGCGCCCTCGACCTCGGCCGCGCGGGCGCGGGCCTCTTCGAGGAACCCCTCCAGCGCCTTGCGCGATGCCGCCTCGCCGACGGTCGCGTATTCCGCCAGCACCGAGGCGGATTCGGCATTGATCTCGGCGAAACCGCCGGTGACGGCAAAGAAGGACTCGCTGCCATCCTCGCCCGTCACCTTGACAAGACCGGGGCGCAGGGTGGTGATGACCGGCGCATGCGCCGGCATTACCGTCATGTCACCTTCGGCGCCGGGAATCCGGACCTGGGTGGCCGTCAGCGACGCGAGCCGCCTTTCCGGGCTGACCAGATCGAACTGCATCGTGTTGGCCATGAGCCCTCCTTACGCGGCAGCGGCCGCCATTCTTTCGGCCTTGGCAACCGCCTCGTCGATATCGCCGACCATGTAGAAGGCGGCTTCGGGCAGATGGTCGTATTCGCCGGCCACCACTGCCTTGAACGAGGCGATGGTCTTTTCAAGTGGCACCTGCACGCCGGGCGAGCCGGTGAAGACCTGCGCCACGTCGAAGGGCTGGCTGAGGAAACGCTGGATCTTGCGCGCCCGCGCCACGACCAGCTTGTCCTCTTCCGACAACTCGTCCATGCCGAGAATGGCGATGATGTCCTGCAGCGACTTGTAGCGCTGGAGAATCTCCTGCACGTCGGTCGCCACCTTGTAATGCTCTTCGCCGACGATCGCCGGATCGAGCAGGCGCGAGGTAGAATCGAGCGGGTCGACCGCCGGATAGATGCCAAGCTCGGAAATCGCCCGGCTGAGAACGGTCGTCGCGTCGAGGTGCGAGAACGAGGTTGCCGGCGCGGGGTCGGTCAGGTCGTCGGCGGGCACATAGATCGCCTGAACCGAGGTGATCGAACCGGCCTTGGTCGAGGTGATGCGTTCCTGCAGCGCCCCCATGTCGGTGGCAAGTGTCGGCTGGTACCCCACGGCCGAGGGGATGCGGCCCAGAAGCGCCGACACTTCGGAACCCGCCTGGGTGAAGCGGAAGATGTTGTCGACGAAGAACAGCACGTCCGTTCCCGACTGGTCGCGGAATTGCTCGGCCACCGTCAGGCCGGTCAGCGCGACGCGCATCCGCGCCCCCGGCGGCTCGTTCATCTGGCCATAGACCAGCGCCACCTGGCTTTCCTGAAGATTGTCGGGCTTGATGACGCCGGATTCGATCATCTCGTGATAGAGATCGTTGCCCTCGCGCGTGCGCTCGCCCACGCCGGCAAACACCGAGAAGCCCGAGTGCACCTTGGCGATGTTGTTGATCAGTTCCATGATCAGAACCGTCTTGCCCACGCCGGCGCCGCCGAACAGGCCGATCTTGCCGCCCTTGGCATAGGGCGCCAGCAGGTCCACCACCTTGATGCCGGTGACAAGCACCTCGGATTCGGTCGATTGTTCGGCGAAATCGGGCGCCGGCTGGTGGATGGCGCGGTGCTCGTCGGAAACCACCGGGCCGCCTTCGTCCACCGGTTCGCCGACAACGTTGAGGATCCGGCCGAGCGTTGCGTTGCCGACCGGAACGGTGATCGGCCCGCCGCTATCCCTCACCTCGGTGCCGCGGACCAGACCCTCGGTCGCATCCATGGCGATGGTGCGGACCGTGTGTTCGCCCAGTTGCTGGGCAACCTCCAGAACCAGCCGCTTGCCGTTGTTCTCGGTTTCCAGCGCGTTGAGGATTTCGGGCAGTTCGCCGTCGAAGTGAACGTCGACGACGGCGCCGATAACCTGGGTCACTTTGCCTTTGCTAGCCATCTGTTTTCGTGTCTCCGGTTTCTCAGAGCGCCTCGGCGCCCGAAATGATTTCGATAAGCTCGTTGGTGATGACGGCCTGACGCGAGCGGTTGA
>NZ_JBKEAE010000151.1:0-27845 GCF_047971885.1 Tropicimonas sp.
GCCATGCGGCGGTCATGAAGATCGGTGATGTTATTTCCCGCGCGCGGCGCGCTGCCGGCCTGAAGCAGAAGGAGCTTGCTTCGGCTGCCGGGGTTCATCTTCAGACACTCAAACGGCTGGAGGGTGGCGCCGGTGCCGGCTATTCCACCGTCCGCGCGCTGGAAAAGGCGCTCGCCAACTCCGGCGCAAGCTGGACCGAGGTGGAGGACGGCTACGAACTCCGCGTTTTCCTGAAATCCGGGAACTGATACCGGCGGCGCGGGTTTGCGCTGCCATGGCCGGGATTTCGGTCTATACCGGGGCGATGCAGCGCGGCGGATCGTGCCGGCTGCCGAACCGTCGGCTGAAACCATCCGGGACGTGACGCATGAGCTACCACTATGACGACCAGAACATCTTTGCAAAGATCCTGCGGGGGGAGATCCCGAACAGCACGGTCCTCGAGACCGCGCATTCGCTGGCCTTCAACGACATTAACCCGCTGGCGCCGGTTCATGTGCTGGTGATCCCGAGGGGGCCCTATGTCTGCTACGACCATTTTGCGCTGGAAGCGTCGGACGAGGAGATACTCGATTTTACCCGTGCCGTCGGGCAGGTCTGCCGGATGCTTGGCGTTCAGGCCGACGATGCGGGAGACGGCTGCCGGCTGATCGCCAATGCCGGCGCAAACGGCGTGCAGGAGGTTCCGCACCTGCATGTGCATGTTCTCGGCGGACGCATGCTCGGGCGCATGCTCGCCAGGGCCTGAGCCGGCGGTTCAGTCCCGGTCGAGCATCGCGACGACGATCTCTCTGGCGCGCTTCCACTGGGCGGGTCCGGCGGATGCGTAATAGTCCAGCCCCGGCGCGGAGTTGACTTCGAGGATCGTGATGCCGCCGCCGTTGCGGACCGGCTCTGCGATGCGCAGGTCGACACCCGCAACGGTCAGGCCGAGCGTTTCGGCGGCGCGCAGCGCCATGCCCCGCGCAGCCGGCGAAAGACTGAGGGTCACGTCGCGCATCTCGCCTCCGGTCGAAAGGTTGGCGTTGTCGAGGATCTCGATCCTCTGCCCGGCGGCGGGAACTGTGTCCCGCGTCAGGCCGAGACGGCCGAGGCGGCGCGCGATCCGCGGATCGTCGGCGGAAATCTTGGTGCCGCGGTGGTGCGATGCAAGCGACCCCAGCCGCTGCGCCAGCAGCCTCGCGATGCTGGTATTTCCGTCGCCGGCAAGCGTGAGCCCGCGCCGTTCGTAGGCCAGTACCGCGCGCCTGTCGAGCACCAGAACCCGGACATCGCATCCGGGGGCGAACATCTCGATACGAACCCGATCCTCGGTGGCGAGCAACGCATCCAGATCGGCGGCCACTTCCGTGCCATTTGCGACAAGGCTGACCCCGAAGCCCTCCGAGCCGCTGTTGGGCTTGACGATCAGCGGAAAGCCCAGTTGCGCCGCGCGTTCCAGTGCGGTCCGCCGCCCGGCGAGTTTTTCCGCCACATCGCGGTTCCTGAGCGCCATCCGGTTGCTGTAGCCCGCACTGAAAACAACGAACCCGGCGGGGGTGGGCAGTCCGCAGGTGGCCAGCAGCCGGGCGGTATAATCCTTGTCGGCGGCGATTGCGGCGGCGGAATCACGGTTCAGGCCCAGCGATTTGCCAAAGATCGGGCGCATCCGGCCGTCGGGTGCGAAATAGCGGCCCAGATAGCCGAATTCCTGCTCGAACTCGACGCGCCCGCCCAACTCCGCCGCCGCCTCGCTCAGAAGCCGCAGGAACGGCGCCCCGCGCGCGAGCAGCGCCGCGTCGGGTGGTGCGAGGCGCATTCAGGCGGCCCGCCCGCCCTGCGGGGCACGGGTCAGGGCGAGGAACACGTCCTCGAGATGAGGCTCTTCCGTGCCGACGTCGTCTATGCGGATGCCGGCGGCGCGCACCGCGTCGAGCACCGCCTCGGCGCTGGTTTTCGCCCGCCGGTAGGACAGCGCCATCGTGCCGTCCGGCCGGTGCGCAAGCTCCACGCCCGGCGGCAGGGCGAAGCTCTCGGGGGCGGTTCCCACGGGGCGGATCACCAGTGTCTTGGCGTCGAGCCGGCCGATCAGGTTGGCCGTCCGGTCATGGGCGATCTTCCTGCCATGGTGGATGATGGCGATCTCGTCGCACATCTCCTCGGCCTCTTCGAGGTAGTGGGTGGTCAGGATGATGGTCATCCCTGCGGCATTCAGCCTGCGGACGTTGGTCCACAGCATCTGCCGCAATTCGATGTCCACCCCGGCGGTCGGTTCGTCCAGAACCAGCACCTGCGGTTCGTGCACCAGCGCCTTGCCCAGCAGAAGCCGCCGCCGCATGCCGCCCGAAAGGGTACGGGCATAGGCATTCGCCTTGTCTGACAGGCCGATCAGTTCGAGGATCGCGTCGGTCCTGCGCTGCGATCTCGGCACGCCGTACAGCCCCGCCTGCATGTCGAGCGCGGCGCGGGGCGAAAAGAACGGGTCCATGTTGAGTTCCTGCGGCATCACCCCGATGGCCGCCCGCGACTGGCGCGGGTTCACATCCTGATCGAAACCCCAGATGCGCACCGTTCCGGCACTTTTCTGCACCAGCCCGGCAAGAATGTTGATCAGGGTCGACTTGCCCGCGCCGTTCGGCCCGAGCAGGCCGAAGATCGAGCCCGCCGGCACCTTCAGGTCGATATCGTCGAGCGCCTTCTTTGCCGGCTCGCCCCGCTGGGCGGCGTAGGTCTTGTCCAGGCCCTCGATTTCGATTGCGAACTCGGTCATATGCGGCGCTCCGGCTCTTGCCCGTGGCGGGCACATCCCTATGATGCCGCGAACCTAATCCGTGCCGGCCCGCGCCACAAGGATGCGCCGGGAAGATCTCTGGGAGCCTGAGTGATGTACGACATTCCCGAACCGCCCGAGACCGAAGTGGTCAGCACCCTGCGCGTCGCCTGCGATGGCGGCTCGGGCGTGCTGGGCCATCCCCGCGTCTGGCTGAGCCTTGTCGAAGGCCGGGTCGAATGCCCCTATTGCGACAAGCTTTTCGTGCTTGACGAAAAGGCCGGGCACTGAAGCGTCAGGCCACACCGGCGCCCAGCCACAGCAGATAGGCAACGTAGAGCGACAGCAGAAGCGCCCCCTCGCGGCGACTGATCGTCCGGTCGGTCGCGGCGAACACCAGAATCAGCGCCGTCGCGCCGATCATCACCAGCAGGTCGGCATTCATTCCCGTATGATCGGGGCGGAGCGGTCGCACCAGCGCCGTTACGCCGAGAATACCCAGAATATTGAAGATGTTGCTGCCGATGACGTTGCCGAGCGCCACATCGGCATGCCCCCGTCGTGCCGCAGTGAGCGAGGTGACAAGTTCGGGCAGCGAGGTGCCGACGGCAACGACGGTCAGTCCGATGACCGCATCGGGCACGCCGAAGGACTCGGCAAGCGAGGTCGCGCCGTCGACCAGCAGGCGCGCGCCCAGCAGGGTCAGTGCCAGCCCGACGAGAAAGGTGCCGACCGCGGAGAGAGACGGCATCCGCACGGCGCCGGTTTCATCCGATGTGGGCGCAGCGGCGGCTTCGCCGCGAAACGCGATCAGCAGATAGATCGCAAGGCCGGCCAGCAACAGCAGGCCCTGCGTCCGCTCGAGATCGCCGGCATAGAGCAGCGCCGCCCCGAGCAGCGTGGCGATCGCCATGGCCAGCCCGTCGCGCCGCAGCGCCTGCGCGGCCACTGCGATCGGTGCCACCAGGGCGGCGATTCCGAGGATCAGCAGGATATTGGCGATGTTGCTGCCGACGACATTGCCGATGGCGATGCCCGGCGATCCGTCGAGCGCCGCCTGTATGCTGGTGACAAGCTCGGGCGCCGAGGTGCCGAAGCCGACGATGGTCAGACCGATCACCAGCGGCGAGATTCCCGCGCGTTCCGCCAGCGCCACCGCACCGCTCACCAGCCGGTCGCCACCGAAAAAAAGCGCTGCGAGACCGGCCGCCACGAGCGCGAAATCACGGACTGGGTCCATGTAAGATCCTGACGCCCGGATTGCACTGGCCGGTCATCGGGCGCTGCCCCGGCCGCAATCAGATGTGATAGCCGTCAGCGGGTTGCAAGCCCCCCCGGGGCCGGCCGGGTGCTGGACCGCTGCGACAAGGCGCGCTAGGTCTGGCGGGCAGCGGGAAGGAGCGCATCCACATGGCATTCGGCAAGGGACATCACCTGCATCTGATCGACGGCTCGGCCTTCATCTTCCGGGCCTATCACGCCCTGCCGCCGCTGACGCGCAAGTCCGACGGCCTGCCGGTGGGCGCTGTCGCCGGCTTCTGCAACATGCTCTACAAGTATATCGAGGATAACACCGGCCCCGATGCGCCCACCCATGCGGCGGTGATCTTCGACCATTCCGGCAAATCGTTCCGCAACGACATCTACCCCGAGTACAAGGCGAACCGCCCGCCCGCGCCCGAGGATCTGGTGCCGCAGTTCCCGCTGACACGGCAGGCGACCCGCGCTTTCAACATCGCCTGCGAGGAGATCGAGGGCTTCGAGGCCGACGACATCATTGCCACGCTGGCCTGCCGGGCGCGCGATGCCGGCGGGCGGGTAACGATCATTTCCTCGGACAAGGACCTGATGCAGCTTGTCGGCGGGGGCATCGAGATGCTCGACGCAATGAAGAACCGCCGCATCGACATCGAGCAGGTCGAGGAGAAATTCGGCGTCGGGCCCGACCGCGTGGTCGATGTGCAGGCGCTGGCCGGCGATTCGGTGGACAACGTGCCCGGAGCGCCGGGCATCGGTGTCAAGACCGCGGCGCAGCTTATCAACGAATTCGGCGATCTGGAGAGTTTGCTGGACCGCGCGGACGAGATCGCACAGCCGAGGCGGCGCCAGACATTGCTGGAAAAGCGCGACCAGATCGAGCTTTCGAAACGGCTGGTCCAGCTCGATTGTGAAACGCCGCTGGGTTTCACGCTCGACGATCTGGAAGTACGCGCGCCCGATCCGGCCATGCTGCTGGGGTTTCTGAGCGAGATGGAATTCCGCACCCTGTCGAAGCGGGTGGCCGATCAGTTCGGCGTTGCGCCGCCGGCCGTCGCCGAAGCCGTCGCCGCGCCGGAACCGGACGCGCCCAGGGTCCCGCCCTTCGATCATGGCGGATACCGGATCGTCCGCGACGAGGTGGCGCTGCAGGGCTGGATCGACCGGATCAACCGTCTGGGCCGTGTCGCGGTCGATACCGAGACGACGGGCCTCGACGAGATGCGCGCCGACCTGGTGGGTATCTGCCTTGCTGTCGGGGCGGGCGAGGCGTGCTACATTCCGCTCGGCCACCGGGCCGGGGAAGGGGAGGGCCTGTTCGACAGCGATGCGCTGGCGCCGGGTCAGATGCCGCTGGGTCTGGCGCTCGATATGCTCCGGCCGGTGCTGGAGGATCCGGCGGTTCTCAAGATCGGCCAG
Source organism: Tropicimonas sp. (assembly GCF_047971885.1). Taxonomy (NCBI): domain Bacteria; kingdom Pseudomonadati; phylum Pseudomonadota; class Alphaproteobacteria; order Rhodobacterales; family Roseobacteraceae; genus Tropicimonas; species Tropicimonas sp. The sequence continues at coordinate 5,426 of NZ_JBKEAE010000151.1, forward strand.
AACATGAAATACGATGCCAAGATCCTGGCGCGTCATGGTATCGTCGTGGCCCCTTTCGACGATACGATGCTGATGTCCTATGCCCTCCATGCCGGCCGGCACGGGCATGGAATGGACACGCTTTCCGAACGCTACCTCGGTCATGTCCCGATCCCGATCAGGGATCTGATCGGTTCCGGCAAGAGCCAGATCACCTTCGACCGGGTGGAGATCGACACGGCGGCAAAATACGCCGCCGAGGATGCCGATATCACCTTCCGCCTGTGGGAGACATTCCGGCCGCGCCTGCACGCCGACAGGGTGACCACCGTCTACGAGACGCTCGAACGGCCGCTGTCGCCGGTGCTGGCGCGGATGGAGATGGCGGGCATCAGCGTCGACCGTGACACGCTGTCACGCATGTCGAACGCCTTTGCCCAGAAGATGGCGGCGCTGGAGGCCGAGATTCAGCAGCTTGCGGGGGAGAGCTTCAACGTCGGCTCGCCGAGTCAGGTGGGCGAAATCCTGTTCGACAGGATGGGTCTGCCGGGCGGAAGAAAGGGCAAGAACGGGAAATACTCGACGCCCGCCGATGTGCTGGAGGATCTGGCGACCGAACACGATCTGGCGGCGCGCGTTCTGGACTGGCGCCAGCTTTCCAAGCTGAAATCGACCTATACCGACGCGCTGCAGGACCATATCAACCCCGGGACCGGCCGGGTGCATACCTCCTACGTGCAGACCGGCGCCAATACCGGCCGGCTCGCCTCGACCGACCCGAACCTGCAGAATATCCCCGTGCGCACCGAGGAAGGCCGGCGCATTCGCGAAGCCTTTGTCGCCGGGCCGGGCAAACTGCTGGTCAGTCTCGACTATTCGCAGATCGAGCTGCGCATCCTTGCCCATGTCGCCGGGATCGACGCGCTGAAACAGGCCTTCCGCGACGGGCAGGACATTCATGCGATGACGGCTTCCGAAATGTTCGGCGTACCGATGGACCAGATGACGCCGGAAATCCGCCGGCGGGCCAAGGCGATCAACTTCGGCGTGATCTATGGTATTTCCGGCTTCGGGCTGGCGCGCAACCTGCGCATTCCGCGCGGCGAGGCGCAGGCATTTATCGACCGGTATTTCGAACGGTTCCCCGGCATTCGTGCCTACATGGACGAAACCGTGGCCTTCGCAAGGGAACATGGCCGCGTCGAAACGCTGTTCGGGCGCCGCATCCACACGCCCGAGATCAACGCCAAGGGGCCGGCGGCGGGGTTCGCAAGGCGCGCGGCGATCAACGCGCCGATCCAGGGCACCGCCGCCGATATCATCCGCCGGGCGATGATCCGCATGGACGATGCAATCGCTGATCTGCCGGCGCGGATGCTGTTGCAGGTTCATGACGAACTGATCTTCGAAGTGGACGAGGGCGCGGCAGAGGCGCTGGTCCCCCGTGTCCGCGAGGTGATGGAACGAGCGGCCGAGCCGGCGGTAAGGCTCGACGTGCCGCTGGTTGTCGATGCCGGGCAGGGGAAGAACTGGGCTCAGGCGCATTGAACGGCGGTGCGACCGCGATCCTTGCCTCCCGTGCTGATATCTGATCGAAAAGCTCTGCAAATGACAGAAGGGCGCCGCGCATGCCGCACGACCATCACCACCACGACCATGCCGATGCCGATGCGGGCGACCGCCGGGTGTTTCTTGCCGTCGCGGTGAATTTCGGCCTGACCATTGTGCAGATCGCCGCCGGCGTGATCTCCGGCTCGCTGGCGCTGATCGCCGATGCCATCCACAATCTCAGCGATGCCCTGTCGCTGGTGGTGGCCTTTGCCGCGCGGCGTATCGCGCGCCGGCCGGCGGATGCGGACATGACCTTCGGCTATGGCCGGGCCGAGGTGGTGGCGGCGCTGATCAACTACACCACGCTGATCGTGATCGCCGTCTATCTGGCGTTCGAGGGGGTGAACCGGCTGATCGACCCGCCCGAGGTGCAGGGCTGGATCGTCGTTGTGGTGGCCGCCGTGGCGCTGGCGGTCGATACGGTTACCGCGCTGCTGATCTTCCGCATGTCGAAGGACAGCGTGAACATGCGCGCGGCGTTTCTACACAACCTGATGGACGCGCTCGGTTCGGTTGCGGTGATCATCGGCGGCACGCTGATCCTGCTATACGACTGGCGCCTGGTCGATCCGCTGGTGACCTTGCTGATCGCCGGTTACATCCTCTGGCACACGCTGCGCGAAATTGGGCCGGTGATCCGCATCCTGATGCTGGGAAGCCCCGACAGCCCGACCGCCGCGGAAGTTCTCGATACCATGGAAGAGGTGGACGGGGTGGCCGATGTTCATCATCTGCACCTGTGGCAGATGGGCGAGCACGAGATTTCGGTGGAGGCCCACGTGGTACTGGATGAGGGGGCCGACCCGGTCGCCGTCAAGGCCGGGCTCAAGGACCTGCTGACCCGGCTTTTCGGTATTTCACATTCTGTTCTCGAACTGGAAACGGCGGCGGACCGGTGCCTCGGTGTCCGCAGGATCGGTCACGAAACCGGTTGAGTTCGCGGAAACCCGCCGCCCGAATCCCGTTGACGTTAGGTCCAGCTTGACCGTCGCGCACCCCGCGCCTCTGTTTGATGCGGAGGGGCGCGAAGGAGCATGCAATCTTGACCAATCTCGTGCGCGTCGAAAATCCGGACGGCCCGGTCGCCGAGGTGTGGCTGAACCGGCCCGACAAGAAAAACGCGCTGACGCTCGACATGCTGGACAGTCTGATCGACGCCGGGCGAAATCTGGCGACCTGTCCGGGGCTGCGCGCGGTCGTTCTGTGTGGCGAGGGCGGAAACTTCTCGTCGGGCGTCGATACCGGGGTCCTTGCCGGCCTGGCCGGTCGGGCCGATACGGTGCGGGACGAGATCCTGAACCCGCCTGCCGGAGAAATTGCCAATCGTTACCAGTTGCCTGCGATGATCTGGCAGTCGCTGACGGTCCCTGTCATCGCAGCGATCAACGGGGTGTGTTTCGGTGGCGGGGCACAGATCGCGCTGGCGGCCGATTTCCGGATCATCCACCCGCGCGCGCGCTTTTCGATCATGGAGGGCAGGTGGGGGCTGATCCCCGACATGGGAATTTCCCAGTCCCTGCCGCGGCTCCTGCGAGCCGATATCGCCAAGGACCTGATCATGACGGCGCGCATCCTGACCGGGGCGGATGCCTACCGGTTCGGTCTGGCGACGCGCATCTCGGACGATCCGGTGGACGAATCACGCCGCTTCGCCGATGCGCTGACAAGACGTTCGGCCGAGGCGGTGGGCGCAGCCAAGACGCTGGTGGACAATATCTACGCCCGGGACGCGGCGGCCGATCTGCGGCTGGAGGCGGAATTGCAGTCCACCCTGATCGGTTCTCCGGGCCAGATCGGGGCGATGCGGGGGAATCCTGAAAATCGCGCGCCGATCTTCCCCTGATGCGCGAAGCCGCCGCGCCTGTTGTTGCGGCGATACGGACAATCTGTGTCGGCAACCCCTCAGGGCAGATCGGCGGCAGGGATGATGGGAAAGAAGGCGCCGCCCGACCGGACGCCGAACCAGCTTTCGCCCTCGTGTGTATCCAGTTCCCCCCATTCGACCAGGCGGTAGAATGTCTTGCGGTCGATGAGCGCATCGAGCCCCGCCCGGACATGCACATAGGGCGAGGGTTCGCCGCTGCCGGGCGCGCGGAGTACGCGAATCGGGTGGTCGGGGCCGGCGGTTACCGTGTCGCCCACCTGCGTGGTGAAGGTGATTGTCCGCTCCGGGCCGTCGCCCGCCAGTTCGGCATCGACGGCGACGAAGGGGGCGTCGACCACCCGGATTCCGACCTTCTCGACCGGGGTGACAAGGAAAAACGCCTCGCCGTCCTTGCGCAGGATGGACGAGAAGAGCCTGACAAGCGCCGGGCGCCCGATCGGTGTGCCCATGTAGAACCAGGTGCCATCGCGGCGGATTTCCATGTCGATGTCGCCGCAGAAGGGCGGGTTCCACAGGTGAACCGGGGGCAGCCTGCCGCCTGCCGCGCGCGACGCCGCTGCCGCCAGCGATTCGGCCGATGGTTTGGTTCGTGCCGGTTCCGATCCCGCTTTTGTCATTTGTTCCACCTGAAATATCTGCCTTACTGGGAACCATCCGCAGTGAGAGGAAATCGCTCATGTCCGATCCTAACGAACTCGTCGGCGAAATCGAAGCGCTTGGTGATAAACTGGCCGGCGCGCGGGCATCGATCGGCTGCCGCTTCATCGGGCAGGAGCGGGTGGTGGACCTGTCGCTTTCGGCGTTGCTCTGCGGCGGGCATGGGCTGCTGATCGGCCTGCCGGGGCTGGGCAAGACGCGGCTGGTCGAGACGCTGGGCACCGTGATGGGGCTCGATACCAACCGCATCCAGTTCACGCCCGACCTGATGCCGGCCGATATCCTGGGCTCCGAAGTGCTCGAAACCGGTGCCGAGGGGCGGCGCGCCTTTCGCTTCATCGAGGGGCCGGTCTTCTGCCAGTTGCTGATGGCCGACGAGATCAACCGCGCCAGCCCGCGCACCCAGTCGGCGTTGTTGCAGGCGATGCAGGAGAAGGAGGTGACGATCGCCGGCGCGCATCGTCCGCTGGGCGCGCCGTTCCACGTTCTCGCCACCCAGAACCCGATCGAGCAGGAGGGAACCTATCCGCTGCCCGAGGCGCAGCTCGACCGCTTCCTGGTGCAGATCGACGTGCCCCATCCCGACCGGACAACCGAGCACGATATCCTGCTGGCGACCACCGGCATCGAGGAGGCGGCGGCGCATGCCGTTTTCACGCCGGGCGAACTGGTGGCCGCGCAACGGGTGCTGCGCCGCATGCCGGTGGGCGAAAGGGTGGTCGAACTGATCCTCGATCTGGTGCGCGCCTTCCGGCCGGGCGAGCCGGGTGTGCCCGAGGCGGTTCAGCGCAGCGTGAGTTGGGGCCCGGGGCCGCGTGCGGCGCAGGCGCTGATGCTGACGGTGCGGGCGCGGGCGCTGCTCGACGGACGGCTGGCACCTTCGACCGACGATGTGATGGCGATGGCCGAACCGGTGCTGCTGCACCGCATGGCGCTGACATTTGCCGCGCGGGCGCGGGGCGAGAGTCTGGGCGAACTGATCCGCCAGGTCGTCGCGCAGGTTGCCGGGATCGAGGCTGCCGCGTGAACCACACCGCTCCCCAGCTTCGGTCACGCGCCGAAGGGCTGGCATCGGCCCTGCCGCCGCTCATGGCGCAAGCCGAGCATCTGGCCTCGACCGTTCTGCTGGGCGAGCATGGCCGCCGCCGCGCCGGCATGGGAGACGAGTTCTGGCAGTACCGGCCGATCGCCCATGGCGACGAGGTGCGCCAGATCGACTGGCGGCGTTCGGCCAGATCGGACGTGCATTTCATCCGCCAGAAGGAATGGCAGGCGGCGCAGAGCGTGGTTCTCTGGGTGGACGGCTCGAAAAGCATGGGCTTTACCGGAGACCGCAGCCGCGCGCCGAAATCTGACCGGGCGCGGCTGCTGGCGCTGGCGCTGTCGGTTCTGCTGGTGCGGGCGGGCGAACGGGTGGGGCTTGCCAACCTCGGGGCGCCGCCGCGCAGCGGTCAGGTCCAGCTTCTGCGCCTGGCCGAGGCGCTGAGCGGCGAATTATCCGGCGCCGATTACGGTACGCCGGTAACACGCGGTCTGCCGGCCCATGCGCGCGCGGTCTTCCTGTCGGATTTCATGGGCGACATGCGCGGCGTCGAGGCGGCGCTGGCCGCTGCCGCCGATCGCGGCGTGCGCGGCGCGCTGATGCAGATCCTCGATCCGGTAGAAGAGGATTTTCCCTTTGACGGGCGGACGATCTTCGAAAGCATGGGCGGAACGATAGAATACGAAACGCTGAAGGCGGGCGAATTGCGCCAGCGCTATCTCGACCGTCTCGCTGCGCGGAAGGACCGGCTCGAACACCTCGCGCGCATCTCGGGCTGGTTGTACGATTGCCATCATACCGGCCATTCCGCGCAATCGGCGCTGCTGTGGCTCTATTCCGCGCTGGAGCGCGCGCGCTGATGTGGGGTGTCGGGCCGGTCGCGTTTACCTCACCGCTTCTGCTGCTCGGGCTGCTGACGTTGCCGGTGCTGTGGCTGCTGTTGCGCGCGGTGCCGCCGGCGCCGATCCGGCGCAGGTTTCCCGGTGTGGCACTTCTTCTGGGTTTGCGCGACGAGGAGACGCAGGCTCATCGCACGCCCTGGTGGCTGCTGCTGATCCGCATGCTGGCGGTCGCGGCGATGATTGCGGGCTTTGCCGGGCCGGTCCTGAACCCGCAGACGCCCGGAACCGGCTCGGGCCCGCTGCTGGTACTGATCGACGGGACATGGGCCGATGCCGGCGACTGGGCGGTGCGGCAGGAAAGGATCGCGGCGCTGCTGGACGAGGCGGGCCGGGCCGGCCGTCCGGTTGCGCTGGTGCAGGCGACCGATCCCGATATCGGCCCGCCCGAGTTCCTCGCGGCCGATCGCTGGGCGGCGCAACTGCCGGGTCTGTCCCCGCACCCGTGGGAGCCCGACCCGGAGAGGCTGGCCATCTGGGCCGACGGGCTGGGCGACGGGCGGTTCGAAACGGTCTGGTTTTCCGACGGACTCGCCCGCGACAGCCGCCAGCCGGTGCTTGCCGCGCTGCGGGCGCATGGCAATCTGCGGGTGATGCAGGGCGTGCGCCCGGTCCTCGGGCTGCGGCCGGTCACGCACGAGGACGGGCTGGTGAAAGCAACCGCGATCCGTGCCGGCGGGGGGGCGGAACAATCGGTCGGGATTGCCGCGATCGGGCTCGACCCGCTGGGCGCGGAACGCGTGCTGGCGCAGGTCGAGGCGACATTCGCCGCCGGAAACCGGACTGCCGAGGTCGTCGATCTGTCGCTGCCGCCCGAATTGCGCAACCGTATCACCCGGTTCGAAATTCCCGGTCAGCGTTCCGCTGCCGCGGTGACGCTGGTCGATGACAGCCTGAAGCGGCGCGAGGTCGGGCTGATCGCCGGTCGTGACGAGCGCGAGGGGCTCGACTTGCTGTCGCCGCTTCATTATCTGGAACAGGCTCTGGCGCCCTCGGCCGACCTGATCGGCGGTGATCTGGCGGACATGCTGCTGGCCAATCCGGATGTGATCGTTCTGGCCGATGTCGCCCGGCTGGCCCCGGTCGAAGCAGGGGACCTGGCCGAATGGGTCGAAAAGGGCGGGCTGCTGGTGCGTTTTGCCGGTCCGCGACTGGCGGCATCGGATGTCAGCCGCGCCGACGAGGACCCCCTGATGCCGGTGCGCCTGCGCGAAGGCGGGCGCAGCATCGGCGGCGCGATGAGCTGGGGCGAGCCGAAGACTCTGCGCCCCTTTGCCGAGGGCTCGCCGTTCCACGGGCTCGACATACCGGGCGAGGTGACGGTCGAATCCCAGGTCATGGCGCAGCCCGATCCGGAACTGGGCGAGCGCGTCATCGCCGCGCTGGCCGACGGCACGCCGCTTGTCACCCGCAAGCGCATGGGCGAGGGGCAGGTGGTTCTGTTTCACGTCACCGCCAATGCCGAATGGTCCACCCTGCCGCTTTCGGGCCTGTTCGTGCAGATGCTGGAGCGGCTCGCCGTCTCCACCCGTCCGGCCGGGAGCGATGCGGCCGACCTCGAAGGGATCACCTGGACCGCGGAACGGGTGCTGGACGGGTTTGGCGGGCTTTCCGGCGCCGATACCCTGCCGGGGGTGGAGGGCGCGCGCCTGGCAGGGCGGGATTTCGGACCGGACATGCCGCCGGGGATCTACTCGGGCGGCGAGCGGATGGTTGCGCTGAACGTCATCGACCATGGGGATGTGCTGACACCTGCGGTCTGGCCGGCGGGCGTGCCGGTCGAGGGGCTTGCGATCCGGCGCGAGACCCGCCTCGAAGGGCCCGTTCTGGCGGTCGCGCTGCTGCTGCTGGCGCTCGATGGGCTGGCGTCGCTCTGGCTGTCGGGGCGGCTGCGCGGCGGGCGCGGCGGCGCGGTTGCGCTGCTGGCCATCGGCCTGCTTGCCCCCGCCGCCCGACTGTATGCCGACGAGGAGGGTGACGCCCGCGCCATCGAGGCCACGAGCGAGGTGGTTCTGGCCCATGTCCTGACCGGTGACGCCGAGGTGGACCGGATCGCGCGCGACGGCTTGCGCGGCCTGTCGGAAGTGTTGGTCGCCCGTACCTCGGTCGAGCCCGCCGACCCGGTGGCGGTGGATCTCGAAACCGACGAGCTGGCCTTTTTTCCCTTTCTCTACTGGCCCGTCAGCGCGGCGCAGCCGGTTCCCTCGGCCGATGCCTATGCGCGGCTCAACCGCTATCTGCGTTCGGGCGGGATGATCCTGTTCGACACGCGCGACGGCGATATCGGCGGGTTCGGAACCGGCACCCCGACCGGTCGCAAGCTTCAGCAACTGGCGCTGCCGCTCGACATTCCACCGCTGGAGCCGATCCCCGAAGATCATGTCCTGACACGCACCTTCTATCTGTTGCAGGATTTTCCCGGCCGCTTCCCGGGCCATGACCTGTGGGTCGAGGCCGCGCCGGGCGATGCCGAACTGGCCGAGGGCATGCCATTCCGCAACCTCAACGACGGGGTGACGCCGGTGGTGATCGGCGGCAGCGACTGGGCTGCCGCATGGGCGGTGGACGCGCGCGGCAACCCGGCGTTTCCTGTCGGGCGCGGCTATTCGGGGGAGCGTCAGCGCGAACTGGCGCTGCGCTTCGGGGTCAACCTGATCATGCATGTGCTGACCGGCAACTACAAATCCGATCAGGTGCATGTTCCGGCCTTGCTCGACAGGCTGGGCCAATGAGCGGGGCGGGCGAAATCCTCTTCGATCCGCTGCTGCCGTGGCCGGCGATCTGGGCCGGTGTCGGGCTCGCCGTCGTGCTGACCGGCGTGACGTTCCGGCGCGGCCTGCGCGGCTGGTGGCTCAGGGCGCTGGCGTTGGCGGCGCTGCTGGTCGCCATCGCCAACCCGGCCCTTCAGATCGAGAACCGCCAGCCGCTCTCCGATATCGTTCTGCTGGTGGTGGATCGCAGCGCGAGTCAGGCCATTGCGGATCGCGCCACGCAGACCGATGCGACGGTGGAACAGATTGCTGCCGCGGTCGGGGCGCTGCCCGATACCGAGCTGCGCAGTATCATCGTGGGCGACGGCGCCGATGATTCCGGCACGCTGGCGATGAGTGCGCTGGCCGCGCTGCTGGCCGACGAGCCGCGCGGGCGCGTTGCCGGCGCGATATTGCTCAGCGACGGTCAGGTGCACGATATCGCGCGGCTGCCCGATCTTCCCGCGCCGCTGCATCTGCTGCTGACCGGGCATGCAGACGACTGGGACCGCCGGCTGACGATCCGCAGCGCCCCCAGCTTTGCCATCGTCGGCGAGGAAGTGGTTCTGACGCTGCGGGTGGACGACAGCGGCGCCGTTCCGGTCACCGAAAGCGGGCTTGTCGTCATGTCCATCGCCATCGACGACCAGCCAGCCGTCAGCGTTCAGGTGCCGGTCGGCGAGGATCTGCAACTGCCGCTGACCCTGCCGCACGGCGGAATGAACGTGATCCGCCTCGAGGTTGTCGCCGCCGCAAGCGAACTGACCGACCGCAACAACGCCGCCGTGGTGCAGATCAACGGGGTGCGCGACCGGCTGCGGGTTCTGCTGGTTTCGGGCGAGCCGCATGCGGGCGAACGCACATGGCGCAACCTGCTGAAATCGGACGCATCGGTCGATCTGGTGCATTTCACCATCCTGCGCCCGCCCGAGAAGCAGGACGGCGTGCCGGTGACCGAACTGTCGCTGATCGCCTTCCCCACCCGCGAGCTGTTTCTGGAAAAGATCGACGAGTTCGACCTGATCATCTTCGACCGCTACAAGCGGCGCGGCATCCTGCCGATGCTCTATCTCGACAATGTGCGCGACTATGTGGAGCGCGGCGGGGCGGTGCTGATCGCCGCCGGGCCGGATTTTGCCTCGGCGGACAGTCTCGCCCGCTCGCCGCTGGCCGAAATCCTGCCGGCGAAGCCGACGGCGCGGGTGGTCGAACGGGGCTACCGGCCGCAGATCACCGAGGTCGGCCACCGGCATCCGGTGACGGAATCGCTCGACCGGCTGATGCCGCCGCCCGAGGGGAAAGAAGGCCCCGGATGGGGGCGCTGGTTCCGGTTGATCGATGTCGATCCCGAACGGGGCGATGTGGTGATGAGCGGTGACGGCGACCGGCCACTTCTGATCCTCGACCGGGTGGGCGAGGGGCGTGTGGCGCTGCTGGCGTCCGATCAGGCCTGGCTCTGGTCACGCGGATACGAGGGCGGCGGGCCGCAACTGGAACTGCTGCGCCGGCTGGCGCACTGGATGATGAAGGAGCCCGAACTTGAGGAAGAGGCCCTGACCGCCGCCGCCGAGGGGCTCGATGTGACAATCATCCGCCGCACGCTGGGTGATGCCCCCGAAACGGTGGACGTGACGGCGCCGGACGGAACGGTGGGCGATGTCGCGCTGTCGCCACAGGCGCCGGGGCGGTTTTCCGGCGGTTTCGCGGCTGCCGGGCCCGGCCTTTACCGACTGGAAGAGGGCGACCTGCGCACGGTGGTGGCAGTGGGTCCCGCCGCCCCGAGAGAGTTCGAGCAGACCATCGCGACGGGCGGGATCCTGACTGATGCGGTGGCGGCCCGGCGTGGCGGCATCCACCGTATCGAGACGGGGCCGGTTGCGATCCGCCAGGTGCGCGAGGGTCGGGCCGCCGCCGGGCGCGGCTGGATCGGCATCACGCCGAGAGGCGCCTACCGCACCGCCGATATCACCGTCACGCCACTGGTGGCGCCGCTGATCTTCCTGCTGCTGGCCGCAGCGCTGATGCTTGGCGCCTGGCTGCGCGAGGGGCGGCGGTGAGCCGGCTGCGGCGCGCGTGCAGGTTGCCTCGCAATTCCGATTGTGCCACACGGAGTGCACGCTTCCGGACACAGGTTACCCGATGAACACCTACGAATCCCGCCGTACCGTCATGGTTGATACGCAGATCCGGCCCTCGGATGTGACCAAGTACCCGATCATCGAGGCGATGCTGACCGTCCCGCGCGAGCTTTACGTGCCCGACAGCGCCCGTGACGTGGCCTATGCCGGCCGGAACATCCGCCTTGCGCCCGGCCGTGTGGTGCTCGAGCCGCGCACGCTTGCCAAGATGCTGGACGCACTGAACATCCATCCCAACGAACTGGTGCTGGATGTCGCGGCGGGGCTGGGCTATTCGACCGCCGTCATCGCCCGCCTGGCCGAGGCAGTCGTTGCGCTGGAGGAGGACGAAGGGCTCGCCGGGGAGGCCGAAGCCACGCTGGCCGCCGAATCCATCGACAATGCCGCGGTGGTTACCGGACCGCTGGCGGAAGGTGCGGCAAAGCACGGCCCCTATGACGTGATCGTCGTTCAGGGCGGGGTCGCGCGCCGGCCCGAGGCGCTGGAAGCCCAGCTCAAGAACGGCGGGCGCATGTGCTGCATCTTCATGGAGGGCGAGCTTGGCACCGTCAGGCTCGGTTACAAGATCGACGGGGCCGTCGACTGGCGGTTCGGCTTCAATGCAAGTGCGCCCATTTTGCCAGCGTTCGCGCCCGTTCGGGATTTCGCACTATAAAGAACGAATCACCGCTGCTATAGTCGCCGTAAAAATACAGGACCACGCGAAGGAGCAGCTCTCGTGACCGTTTATGGCAGGCGCCTTGTGCGCGGCTTTGCGAGCGTATTCGCAGCCGCGGCTTTTGTGAGCCCGTTTCAGCTCTCGGCAGAAACACTTACCGATGCGCTGATTGATGCGTACCGGAATTCGAACCTTCTGGAACAGAACCGGGCGCTGCTGCGGATTGCCGACGATGACGTGGCAATCGCCTTTTCCGATCTGCTGCCGACGCTGAATTTCATCGCCAACCTGAGCGGAACCGACCCCAACAACAACGTCCGCCGCAGCAATCCGCTGACCGGCGAGGTCGAATACGGCGATCGTCTTGTCGCCACCTACCAGTTGCAGGCCGAGATGGTGATCTACGCCGGCGGCCGCAACCGGAACACGCTCGAGGCGCGCAAGGAATCGGTTCTGGCCACGCGCGAGGCGCTGCGCTCGGTCGAGCAGCAGATACTGCTTCAGGCGGTTTCGGCCTATATGGGCGTGCTGCGTGCCGAGGCCTATGTCGATCTGCGCGAAAACAACGTGCGGGTGCTGACGCAGGAGCGGCAGGCCACAAGCGACCGTTTCGAGGTCGGGGAAGTCACCCGGACCGATGTCGCGCAGGCCGAAAGCCGCCATGCGGCTGCCGTCAGCCTGCTGGAAGCGGCGCGCGGCGACCGCGACGTGGCGCGCGAGCAGTTCCGCACCGCTGTCGGGCGGTATCCGGGCGATCTTGTGACGCCGCCGAACATGCCGGCGACCGCGGCGAATGTCGACGAGGCGGCGCGGCTGGCCGTGCGCACCCATCCGGATATCCGGCAGGCGCAGCGCGAAGTGACCGTTGCCGAGATCGGCATGAAAGTTGCGCGCGGGGCCTATCTGCCGACGATCAGTGGACAGATCTCGGCCAATACCGACAGCGAGGAAAAATACGAATACCGCCAGTTGGGCATCACGCTTTCGCAGCCGATCTATCAGGGCGGCGGGCTGGCGGCGCTTGAACGCCAGGCGATCGCCCGTCGCGATGCGGCACGCTCCAGCCTGCTGCAGACCACCCTTTCGGTCGAGGAGAATGTCGGCAACGCATGGGCGCGGCTCGAGGCGGCCAAGGCGCAGATCCGTGCCACCGACCTTCAGATCAACGCAGCGCAGATCGCTTTCGACGGCACGCGGGAAGAGGCGACGCTCGGCGCGCGGACAACGCTCGATGTTCTCGACGCGGAGCAGGAGCTTCTGGATGCGCGCGCCTCGCGGATCGACGCGATCGCGACGGAATATGTAGCGGTTTATTCACTTCTCTCTGCGATGGGTCTGATGACTGTCGATCATCTGAAGCTTGGCATCCAGACCTATGACCCCGCCGGCTACTACAATGCCGTCAAACACGCCCCGGCCCGGCTTTCGCCCCGGGGCATGCAACTCGACCGGGTCCTTCGGAAGATCGGCAGGGAGTAATCCGCCCCGGACAGGGAAACGGCAACCGGCCGGCGCTCGCCTGACGCCGCACCCGGTTGCGTCCCCGGGGCGACACCTGTCGCGCCACCCTTCGGGCGGCCGCAACCCGAGGGAACGACATGACCAATCTTCCAGCCGCAGAATCTGCGGGTGATGTGCTGTCTTCGATTCGCCGACTGATCGACAGGGATCGTACCGGCGTATCCTTGGATGTGCCGCCGCCGCGGGATGTTGCCGTTTTCGCGCATGGGCCGCGTGCGGGGAAATCCCCTGATCGCCTGCCCGATGCCACCGCGCCGGAGATGTCCGGAAAGCAGGTTCCACCGGACGGGGCCGTACCGGTTGTCCGTTTCGGGCGCAACCGGCTGGAGGTCAGCCGTCAGGATCCGAAACGTCCGTTGCAGGAGGACGGCGTTTCCGGTGCCGTTCGGCAGAAGATCTCCGCAACCGGCCCGTTCGCCGGCCCTGTTCCGGCTTCGCCCAAGGTACCGCATACGGGATCGCCCGACCGGAATGCGGAACTGCAGGCGACGGTCGCCGAGGCGGTGCGCCGCGAACTGCGGGGTGAGCTTGGCGAACGGATCACCCGCAGCGTGCGGATGCTGGTCCGGCGCGAGCTTCGCCGGGCGCAGGAGGAGCGCGGCGCATGACAATGCCGCACCGACAGCGCAAGGCGATGCGCTGACAGGATTTGCCGGGTCCGCATACGAAAGAAGCGCACCGTGGGGTGCGCTTCTTTCGTACAGCGGTGCTGCGGTGTCAGGCGGCTTCGGCCTGTTCGGCGGCTTGCCGACGTTCGCTTTCCTCGCGTGACAGCGCGACCGAGGTCCGCACGCCCTTGGAAACGAATTCCATCAGGCCGGAAACGACGCGCTCGTTGGGGTCGATCCCCGCGCAACTCAGAACCTCGCGCCCGTCGCGCGATCGTGCCCAACGGGCAATCTGTTCCGGGCCGTTTCCGTATTTCTTATCGTCGGCAATGGCATCATCGAGTGCGGCAAGCACAACAGCGGCAAAGAGCTTGCGCGCCCTTTGGCCCTGTTCATAGTTGAATGCCGTACCGTCAACGAAATCGGTCATCTCGTCGTCCTTCTTATTCTTGCTCTTGTCTTTTCGGCGCGTGGCCGAATATGACGGTTTTACTTCGATTCGGTATTTCCGTTTTGGAATGCCTCATATGCACATATCGCATACCTGATAGCGCTGCCAACAAGGCTTTCCTCTGCTTGCCAGCGAGTAACACCCAAGATATAGAAGCCGCCAGTCCGCGTTCAAGCTCCGCAGGGTCCACCTCATGCCGAAAATCAACGGAAACGAAATCCGCCCGGGAAACGTTCTCGAGCACAACGGCGGCCTCTGGGCGGCGGTCAAGGTCGATCACGTCAAGCCCGGAAAGGGTGGCGCTTTCGCCCAGGTCGAACTGCGCAACCTGCGCAACGGCTCGAAGCTGAACGAGCGCTTCCGCAGCGCCGACAAGGTCGAGCGGGTGCGCCTCGAACAGAAGGACCAGCAGTTCCTGTACGAGAACGACGGCATGCTGGTCTTCATGGATGCCGATACCTTCGAGCAGATCGAACTGCCAGCCGAGATCCTGGGCGAGCGCCGGCCGTTCCTGCAGGACGGCATGGTCATCAAGATCGAGTATTACGACAATGAGGCGCTGAACGCGACCCTGCCGCAGAAAGTGACGTGCAAGGTGGTCGAGACCGAACCGGTGGTCAAGGGGCAGACGGCGGCGAACTCGTTCAAGCCGGCGCTTCTCGACAACGGTGTCAAGGTCATGGTGCCGCCCTTCGTTGGCCCGGACGAGGACATCATCGTCAATACCGAGACGATGGATTATTCCGAACGCGCCTGATCGCGGCGAAAGCCTGCGTTCCATTCTTCGAAACCGGGTTCGGGCTGCCATCTGGCGGCCCGATGCGTCTGCCGGCGCTTCGAAACGCTCAGAACCCCAGAGCGGCCAGACAGGAGTTAACCAGCCTGCGATAGCCGCCGCCGAACAGGCGAAGATGTACCAGTGCCGGCCAGAGCTGATAGACCGGGCGCCGTCCGGTCAGGCCGGGCTCCGCCGGGCCATAGCCATCGGAAAAATCCGCCCCGGGGGCGCCGAACAGATGCAGCATCGCAAGATCGACCTCGGCATGGCCGAAATAGCAGGCCGGGTCGATGAGATGCGCCGCGCCACCCGGTCCGAACAGCGCGTTGCCGGCCCAGAGATCGCCATGCAGCAGAGCGGGCGGCGGGGCATGCGGCAACAGATCGGGAAGCCGCGCGAGAAGCCGTTCGAGACGGCGGGCGACCGGATAGGGCAGGTGCGCAAGTTCTGGCGCCAGCCGCCTCTCGGCCCAGAACGCGGGCCAGTCGGATTTCGCGCCATTGGCGATGGTCACCAGCCCGAAGGCGTAATCCTCCGGCCAGCCGTAGTCCTGCCCGGTGTTCCGGTGAAGCCTGCCCAACTCGCGCCCGAGCGTCCGCCAGCCCTGCGGCGACGGTGCGGTTTCGTCCAGCGCTTCGAGCAGCAGAACACCCGGCGCGACGCCCAGCACCGCCGGTGCAGCCGCGCCGGCATCGCGGATCGCGGCAAGCATGCGGGCCTCGCGGTCCACCAGCGGCCCGGTCTTCAGAACCGTCCGCCGCCCGTCCGACAGTTTCAGCAGGGTGACATGCGACAGGTCCCCGCCATGCAGCCGCCGGTGCGAAACGATGTCCGCGCCGAGCAGCGATCGGGCGATCCTCAGGGGTTCCACCGAATATGCGCCGTGCCGGCCTGCATGGGGCCGGTCGCCCTGTCGAAGCGCAGAAAGGCGATGGCCCTGTCCCCGGACTGCGTGAAGAGCGTGCCGGCCTGACGGTCGCCTGCCATGATGGCGGTTCCAACCGGCGCGGCACCCTGCAAGTCCACGGTGACCAGCCCCTTTCGAAGCTCGGTCTTGTGTTTCATACGCGCGGTAACTTCCTGTCCGACATAGCAGCCCTTGCGGAAGTCGACGCCGTTGAGCCGCTCGAAACCGCATTCGAGGATGTAGCTGTCGTCGGGGATCAGTTCGATCCCGCTTTCCGGGATGCAGGCAGCGACGCGGAGCGCGGCCCAGTCGGCGGGTCCGGCAGGGGCGGCCTGCCTGGCAATGTACCGCCAGCCGAGCGACGGGTGGCGCGGGTCTTCGAAGGCGCCGTCGGGGCGCGCACCCAGCCCGCGCGTCACCAGCAGGTCGGTTGCCCCGATGCTCACATCGGCGCGCAGACGGTACATCGAAAGCCGCCGCAAGAGCCCCCCGGCAAAGGCCGTATCGACATCGAGCAGGACGCGATCCCCGTCGGCGACAAGGAAAAAATCGGCAAGGTACTTGCCCTGCGGGCTCAGCAGCGCGGCATAGACCGACCCCTGCACCAGCCTGTTCACATCGTTGCTCACCAGCCCCTGCAGGAAGTCGAGCCGGTCGCTGCCGCCAATCGCCAGCACGCTGCGTCGCGTTGCCGTCTGGTCCGTCATTTTTCCGCTCCCGCCGCCATGTTGCCAGATATAATGTACGGCAGACCACCCTGACAGGGCTTTATCATGTCGGCACCGCTGAGTGTCATCATCCCGACGCTGAATGCCGAAGCCGCGCTGCGCGCATTGCTGCCCGGTCTGGTCGACGGGCTGGCCACGGGTCTGCTGCGCGAGGTGATTGTCAGCGACGGCGGCTCGACCGACGGCACGCTCGCACTGGCCGGGGCCGCCGGTGCGATTGTGGTGACCGGCCCCCCGGGGCGCGGCGGGCAGATCGGACGCGGCGCGACGGCCGCTCGCGGCAGCTGGCTGCTGGTGCTGCATGCCGATACGTGCCTGCCCGAGGGCTGGGCAAGAGAGGTAAGCGCGGCGATGGCCCGGCCCGAACGCGCCCATGTATTTCGCCTGTCCTTTCGGGCGAGCGGGCTTGCCCCGCGCCTTGTCGCGGGCTGGGCCAACCTGCGCACGCGGCTTTTCGGGCTGCCTTACGGCGATCAGGGGCTGCTGATCGCACGCCCCCTGCTGGAAAGCATGGGCGGCTATCCCGACCTGCCGCTGATGGAGGATGTGGCTCTCGCCCGCGCACTGGCCCGGCGCCCGGCGCTTCTGCCGCTGTACGTCAGCACCGACGCGGCGCGCTACGAGGCTGATGGGTGGTTGCGCCGTGGCGGGCGCAACCTGTGGCTGCTGGTGCGCTATTTCGCCGGGGTCAGGCCCGAGCGGCTGGCGCGGGGCTATTCCGCCGCTTCCGGGGCGCCTTCGTCGTCGAACTGAAGCCGGTAAAGCCGGGAATAGGCGCCATCGCGCGCGATCAGTTCGGCATGGGTGCCTTCCTCGACAACCTGCCCGGCGTCGAGCACGACGATCTTGTCGGCGTCGCGCACCGTCGACAGGCGGTGGGCGATCACCAGCGTGGTCCGCCCTTGGGAGAGCCGTTCCAGCGCTTCGTGGACAATCGCCTCGGATTGCGCGTCGAGCGCCGAGGTCGCCTCGTCGAGTAGCAGGATCGGCGTGTCGCGCAGCAGGGCGCGCGCGATGGCGACCCGCTGGCGCTGCCCGCCCGAAAGCGCCGAACCGCGCGGCCCGGCGGGCGTGTCGAGCCCGTCGGGCAGGGCGTCGATGAAGTCGGCCACATGCGCCGCCTCGACGACAGCGCGCAACCGTTGGTCCGAAACGTCGGTGCGGCCAAGCAGGATATTCTCGCGCACCGATTCGTCGAACAGCAGCGCATCCTGCGTGACCACTGAAATCTGCGCCCTCAGATCGGCCAGATCGAATGCCCGGATATCGGTGTCCGAAAGCGTCACGCGGCCCCTGTCGATATCGACCAGCCGCGTCAGCACGTTGAACACCGTCGACTTGCCCGCCCCCGACAGCCCGACCAGCGCGGTGGTCTGACCCGCTTCGGCGGTGAACGAGACGCCGCGCAGCACCGGCAGATCGCCATAGGCCAGATGGACATCGAAGAGCCGGATATCGCCGAGCGCCTCGGGCAGTCGTGCCGGATTGTCCGGGCTGGTCAGTGTCGGGCGCGTATCGAACAGCGTTCGCAGCCGGTAGAGGCTGACCGACATCTGCTGCCAGAGCCCGCTGACCGCGCCCAGCCGTCGCAGCGGCTCGAAGGCGAGCGCAAGCGCGGTGAAGAACGACATGAACTCTCCCACCGTCTTGTTGCCCGACATGATCTCGTTGCCGCCATAGTAGAGCACGCCGAGAAAGCCGATCCCGCTCATGATGTCGACCAGCGCCGGCATCAGCGCCTTGCCCAGAGAGGCGCGGGTCTCGGTCTCGATCTGCTTGTCGGCAAGGTCCGAATAGCGCCCGGCCTGATAGGCCTCGAGCGCGTTCAGCTTGATCGGCGTGATACCGTGGAAAATCTCGTCGAGCCGGGTCACCATCTGCTGCGCGTTGAGCCGCTGGGTCAGCGTGATCTGGCGCACGAAGCGCTGCACCAGCATCGACGGCAGGATCATCAGCGGCGCACCGATGAAGGCGACGAGCGTCCACCGCCAGTCGATCCACAGGATGACCGCCGTCAGCGAAACCAGCGCCACCACATCGCGCCCGACCCCGGTGACGATGACGTTCGAGACGTTGCGGATCGCCCCTGTGTCGCCGCGGATGCGTTCCATCAGGGCGCCGGGCGGGTTGTTCTGGTGAAACAGCGTGTCGAGCGTCATCACATGGCGCAGCAGGTCGGTCTGGATGGCAAAGACGATCCTGGCCGAAGTGCGGGTGATCAGGACACGCTGCGACACGTTGGCGATCGCCCGGGTGATGAACGCCCCGCCGATGGCCAGCCCGATCCACAGCATCGCGCCGGAATTGCCGCCGATGAAAACATCGTCGAACATCGGTTTGATCATGTAGCTGAGAAGCCCCAGCATCGACCCTTCGACCGACATCAGGATGGCGGCAAGAACGATGACGGGCAGGTACCGGCGCAGATAGCTGCGCCAGAGCCAGCGCAGCAGACGCATCTGTTCGTGATGGTCGAGTTGGTCGACGCTGTCGCCGAGGTCCTGCCGGGGCTTGCTCATCTTCCGCCTGTATGTTTCCGTTCGAAGCTTCTTGTCACGGCCGCGTGATCGTACTCGGTGCGGAACCAGGTTTCCATGCCGATCGGCTCTTCGGCGTTCCGCGCCTCGTAGAGGTCGAAAATGTGGTCGACGATCCCGGTCGCCGTACGGTCCGAATGCAGGTAGCGCATCGAAAGGTGCCTGCGCGCTTCGGCCAGCGGTGCGCCTTCGATGACTACCTTGTACAGCACCGCTGCCAGCCCGGCCCGGTCGGCGCCGGATTTGCAATGCATGACAAAAGGACGGGGCATGTCGCGCATGGTATCGATCAGCCGGGTTATCTCGGGTCCTTTCGCCGCCCTGCGGGCATATATCCGTGCCACCCGCAATTCGAGCCCAAGCGCGCGGCAGGCCTCCTCCTCGAACAGCCAGGCGCCGTTTCCGTCAGCCCCACGCAGGTTCAGTACCGCGACGATGCCGCGCTCCCTGTAGCGGCGCAACTGCGCCGGCGAGGGCTGATTCGACCGGTAGACGCCATCGGCCACCTTGTCGAAATTGCTCCACAGGATGCGCAGCGCGGCATGGTCGAACAACTGGAAATGCCACCACGCCCGCCGCCGGAAGGCCGGATCCGACAGGTCGGCGCCGTCAGGTGCGCGCATGTGCCGTTCAAGGCTGCTGAACCAGGAGGCAAGGCGTTGGTGCATGTATTCGGCCGTCTCCCGGATGTGGCTGCCCGGCAAAAGCCGCGAAGAATGAATGAAATAGTACCGCGGGGGTCTAGCGCAAGACGCCGGCGCAGGGCAAGCAGCCAGGAGTGGCCGGATCGCAGCACCGGATTCGGGTGTGCGGCCGGTTTCCCGAAAGGAGCCCGACCGATGTCGTTGTCCCGCGGACGCCCCTATCTTGCCATTCCCGGCCCGTCGGTGATGCCCGATGCGGTGCTCAACGCGATGCACCGGGCATCGCCCAATATCTATTCGGGCGAGCTGATCGATATGGTTGCCAGCCTGCTGCCCGATCTGAAGCGGGTGGCGTGTACCGACCAAGAGGTTGCGATCTATATCACCAATGGTCACGGCGCCTGGGAGGCGGCACTGACCAACCTGTTCAGCCGGGGCGACCGGGTGCTGGTGCCGGCCACCGGTCTTTTCGCCCATGGCTGGGCGAATATGGCCGAGCGGCTGGGGGTCAGTGTGCGGCGGCTCGATTTCGGGCGCAGGTCGGCCATCGACCCGGCAGAGGTCGAGGCCGTGTTGCGGGCCGACCGCACGCACAGCATCAAGGCGGTGATGACGGTTCAGGTGGATACCGCAACATCGGTCCGCAACGACGTGCGCGGCCTGCGCGCCGCCATCGACCGGGCCGGCCACCCGGCGCTGCTGGTCATCGACTGTATCGCCTCGCTGGCGGTGGACGAGTTCCGCATGGACGAATGGGGCGTCGATGCCATGGTCGCTGCAAGCCAGAAGGGGCTGATGACGCCGCCGGGGCTGGGCTTTGTCTTTTTCAACGCCAGGGCCGACAGGGCGCGCGAGGCGGCCGGTCTCGTCACGCCCTATTGGGACTGGCGGCCGCGCGCCACGCCCGAAGTCTTCTACCAGTATTTCTGCGGCACCGCGCCGACCCATCACCTTTACGGTTTGCGCGCGGCGCTGGACATGATCCTCGACGAGGGGATCGGGGCTGTCTGGCGTCGCCACGCGACCCTCGCGCGCGGGGTCTGGGCGGCCTTTGATGCCTGGGGGCGTGCAGGGGGAATGGAGATGAACATCGCCGATCCGGCGATGCGCAGCCATGCGGTGACGACGATCCGCGCCGGCGGCGACAACGGCCGCCGGATCCAGGACTGGACGGCGCGCCACGCCGGCGTGACGCTCGGGATCGGGCTGGGCATGGAGACCGACGAGGATCCGCAATCGGCCGCCAGTTTCAGGATCGGCCATATGGGCCATGTCAATGCGCATATGGTCATGGGGGCGCTGGGGGCGGTCGGGATGGCGCTGCACGCGCTTGAGGTTCCGCATGGACCCGGCGCACTGGAAGCTGCCGCCGGAGTTCTGGCCGAGGGTGTCACCGCAAGCCGCCGGTCCTGACAGGCTGATCGTGTGATCTCGCGCTATCAGCCGGCACCGGATGATGCCACAGTCAGCGCCCCGGGCAGCGCGGCCGCGAAACGGTCCAGTTCTTCCGCAGGACCGCAGGAAACCCGGATGCAGCGATCCTGCGGCGCGACAAACGGCATGCGCACGAAGATATCGCGCGCGATCAGTTCGTTCAGGACGGTCCGGGCGAAACTGCCATCCCCGCCGCAATCGACCGCGACGAAATTCGCCGCCGACGGCAACGCCGACAACGCATTGTCGCGGGCGATGGCGGCGATACGGTCGCGCGCTGCAGCAACCCTGTCCTGCGTCGTCGCCAGATGCGCCGTATCGCGCAAGCTGGCAAGCGCGGCCGCCTGCGCCAGCCGCCCGACGCCGAAGTGGTTTCGTACCTTGTCGAAGGCGCCGATCAGGTCAGGATGGCCGATGGCATAGCCGATCCGCATGCCGGCCAGCCCGTGCGCCTTGGAGAAGGTGCGCAGCCGGATCACACGCGGATCGGTGGTATCGACCGGCGGTGCGATACCTTCGGGGGCGAATTCGACATAGGCCTCGTCGAGCGCCAGCAGGCAGCCGTCCGGGATTGCATCGATGGTGGCCGACACCGCCTCGGCAGGCCACCACGTGCCCATCGGGTTGTCGGGATTGGCCAGATAGATCAGCCTGGCCCCGACCGCCCCGGCCTCGGCCAGCAATGCGGCGGGGTCTTCGCGGTCCTCGCGATAGGGCACCCTGAACAACTGTCCGCCATGTCCCGCGACGTGGAAATTGAACGTCGGGTAGGCGCCATCGGAGGTGACGACCGCATCGCCCGGTGCGACCAGCAGGCGGACGAGATAGCCCAGAAGGCCGTCGATACCCTCTCCCACCGTGATGGTTTCGGGCGGTATCCCGTGATGAGCGGCCAGCGCCTGTTTCAGGTCGTGCGCCTGCGGGTCCCCGTATTTCCACGCCTCGGCAGCGGCTCCCGCGATGGCGGCAACCGCGGCGGGCGAGGGGCCGAAACCCAGTTCGTTGGCGCCGAGCCGCGCGATGAATGGGCGCGCACGGGCGCGTTCCTGCGCCTCGGGCCCGACAAAGGGAACGGTTGCGGGCAGGGCGGCGGCAAGCGGCGTCAGGCGGGGTCCGGTCATGACGCAAACGTTATGCCGAGCGCCGCGCGCACCGCAAGGGTTGCGGTACGGCGCTGCTCGGATAGTGTGTCG
>NZ_JBKEAE010000182.1:0-3468 GCF_047971885.1 Tropicimonas sp.
GCGGCTTTCGAAATCTCGTAATGGGTATTGTTGGGCGTTGCGATGGAAACGGCCCGGATACCGTCGTCGCGCGCCGATTCGGCGGCGAACATCGCCCGGTAATCGGCATAGCAGCGCTCCGGATCGAGCCCCAGTTCGACCCCAAAGGCGCGCCCGCGCGCCGGATCGAGATCGAACGCCCCGGCGACAAGTTCGAAATAGCGGTCGCGTTCGGCGGCCGAGCGGTGGATATAGCCGATCTGGCTGCCCTTGCCGCCGCCGACCATGGCCCAGCGGATCGCCTCTCTGGTTCGGCGCTCGCCGTCGATCATGCCGTTTCCTCCCCATTGTCGTGAGTGAATCCCACCGATTTCAGATAATCCCGCGAGGCCTTCACATCGGCCAGCGAGCCCCCCGCATTGCGGGGATCGCGCTCCTGCTCGACGGTGATGAAACCGCCATAGCCCCTTTCGGTCAGAAAGGCGCGGATCGCGGGATAGTCGATCACGCCCCGCCCGATGGGGCACATGACCCCTTCGCCGCAGGCCTCGAAAAACCGGATGGTGCGCCCCATGACATTGTCGAACCGGGCGCCGTCGATATCCTTGAAATGGATGTAATCTATGCGGTTCCAGTAGCTGCGCAGCACTTCCAGCGGATCCATGCCCGAATAGAGGCTGTGGCCGGTATCGATACAGAAACCCGCCTCGTCGGCCGGCACGTCGCGCGCGATGCGCGCGATCTCGTCGGCGAACTCGATATACCCGCCGGCGTGCGGGTGGATGACGGCGCGCACGCCGAATTCGTCGCGGGCGGCGCGCGCGATGGCGCGAATGTTCGCCACCATGCCCTCCCATTCCGCATCGCTCAGGCGCGGCGCGCGGTCGGAATGACCTGCGGCAAAGTCGCGCTCGTCGTGACCCCAGTCCATGACCGTCAGGTAGGGCGCGGCATAGCGCTGCCCCTCGGCCCGCGGCGGCTCGGGCAGTTCGGTGATCAGGGCGCAGATCTCGCGCGTCTGGCGCAGCAGGGCATCGCGGTTTTCCGGATCGACCAGATCGTCGAAGATCGTGCCCGCAACGATATAGAGGTCGCGTGCCCGCAATTCGGCCGAAACCGCCCCGATATCCAACGGCATATAGCCATAGGGACCAAGCTCAAGCCCGCCGTAACCGGCCGCCGCCGCCTCGTCGAGAACCAGCCGCCAGTCCGGCAGGTGCGGATTGGCAATATCGTCCACACCCCAGCAGCAGGGTGCTGTGGTCACCGTCATCGTCATTTGTGATGTCCTCCCGTTGCACCGCCTGCAGTGAACGTGGGGCACGAATAGCGCGGCGCGGAACGGCAAGCCATCGAATCCTTGAGGGCTTTCCATCAACATGTGGCTAGAGCGCTGAAATCCACATGATAGGCTTCCCTCAGGAGAGGAGTTCGCCGCATGACGAAAAAGCCGACCCTGGCCGATGTCGCCCGGGTTGCGGGTGTATCGCTCGCAACGGTGGATCGCGTGATCAACAACCGCGGCGGTGTCGATCCCGCCAAGGAAGAGGCGGTGATGCGCGCGGCACGCACGCTGGAACTCGACCGGCGGCTGGATTATGCGCACCGGCAGATCAAGCGGATCACGGTCATGATCCAGCCGCCCGAAAACCCGTTCCACGCCGAACTGGGCAACGGGATCGACACGGCGCGCAAGTTTCTGGCGGCGCTGAACATCCAGGTTGCGGTCACGCACACCCGCATCGGCCAGATACGCGAAACCGTGGCCAAGATCATCTCGCTACCCGAACGGACCGACGGTCTGGTCATCTCGGCGCCGGATACGCCCGAAATCGCCGCCGCTCTGATGCGGATCAGGGCGCAGGTTCCGGTGATCACCCTGGCAAGCGACATTGCCGGCTCGGGGCGGATCGCCTTTATCGGCCCAGACGACGAACGCTCGGGCCGGGTCGCGGCCGATCTGATGGGCCTGTTTCTTGGCCCGCAGGGTGGCGATGTGCTCATCGTGGCCGGGCACCTGCACCTTGCCGGTCAGCGCGCACGGGCAAGGGGCTTCGAAAGCCTGCTCTCGGGCCGCTATCCCGATTGCCGGATCCACGGCATTGTCGAAACCGGCGAGAATTCCGACGCCACAGCAACCCGTGTCCACGAGGCGTTGTCGCAGAACCCGTCCATCCGCGGCATCTATCACCTGTCGGTCGGTGCCGTCGGAATCGTCGATGCCATCGACCGGCTGGGACGCCGCAACGAGGTTCACGTCATCACCCACGAACTGACCCCCAATCGGCGGCGGCTGCTGCGCCAGCGGCGATTGCATGCCGTGCTGGATCAGGACCCGCATCTCGAAGCGCGGCTCGCCATCGAAACGCTGGCGCGGCATTTCGGGCGGCTGGAAGGGCCGGTAACCTCGTTCGAATCCGCAGTTCAGATCTTCATGCCCGAAAGCCTGTGACACGCCCGCAAAGAAACGGGATCAGATGCACCGGCGGTTAACCTTCGGCCCCTAGCCTGCTGCCCGCAGGTCGGTAGCCGAAACGGGAGGGCTGGTGTCGCACCTTCAGACAGAGTTTGCGGATATGCCGCCCGAAGGCGCAACGCTGGGCGAGGCCGCGGCGCAGGCTGCCCGCCATCTTACGCGGCCCTCGCTGGCGCCGGTCCGGCTTGCTATCGTACTGGCCGGGCTCGAATGGCTCGTCGTCGCCGTATCGGGCTGGTTCGTCCTCTATGCCGCAACAGCGACGCCATCGTTCGATGCCGCGCGGGCCGCCGCGCTCGCCGCTGCCATGGCAACGCTGACAATCGCCCTGACCGTGGCCGCCGGCGGGTATTCCCTGCGCTCGCTGGTCGGGCCGCGCCGTGGTATCCCGTTCGCGATCGCAGGCTTTGCCGCATCGGCGGTGATATTGCTCGATTTCTCCTCCGGCACCGCCCATTCCGGCCTTTTCACCGGGGCGGTAATCGTATCGGCCGGTGTGCTGGTGCCGTTCCGGCTTGGCGCGGGCGCGGCGGTACGCTGGGCGGTCGACAGCGGCCTGACTGCCCGCCGCGCGGTTCTTGCCGGCGGCGGCGCCGAGACCGAGCGTCTGGTACGCGGGCTGGCCGCCGCACCGGCGAATGACATCCGGATTTGTGGGCTGTTCGACGACCGTACTTCGTCGCGCGTTCCCGACCTGGTGCTCAACGTGCCCAGAATCGGCCGCTTCGACGATCTGGTCGCCTTTTGCCGGATCGCCGAGATCGACCTGATCATCCTGTGCCTGCCGCCCGAGGCCGACCGGCGCATCGCGCAACTGCTCGAGCAATTCCGGGTTCTGCCGGTGCAGGTGCATCTTTCCGCCTTCAACCGGGGGTTCGAGTTTCCGCGTGCCCCCGGAAGCGGCCTGCTCGACGCCAGTTTCCGGGCGGAACGCAGGCTGATGAAACGCGGCTTCGACCTGCTGTTCGGCAGCATCCTGCTGACACTTTTCGCCCCGTTGATGCTGATGATCG
>NZ_JBKEAE010000051.1:0-5993 GCF_047971885.1 Tropicimonas sp.
TCTGCTCCTAATCTTTGGCAATCTATAACAGACAGAATGCTCGTCGCACGAAATGGGGTTAAGCTGCCTCCTATATAAATAGAAGGTGATTGTGATATCTTTGTAAGGACTATCCTATTCATTTTTCAAAGTTCAAGTGAAAGGATTTTAATTACCCTTTCACCCTCTGCCCAAAATCAGCTATTTGTTAACCCTGAAAATTAAACTTTTTTAAAAATTCTTCAAATTTCTTTCGAATCAATGTAATACTCTTAGATACTGCAACAAATGAAACACCCTCAATAGCTGCGATTTCACGCATTGTTTTTCCTTCCGCATACATGAACAATCTTTCTTTCTGAATTAACGACAACTCTTTTTCCAAGAATTTTGCTAATATTTCACCAAATTCTTTCTCATGAATCATATTGAAAATCAAATCTTCTGGTGACTCACACACTTCACTGGTAACCGCTTCCTCGAGTAATTCCGTAGAATTACGTTCTTCATAATGATCTTTATTACATCTAACACGGTAATCTTCATCTGAATATTTCTTGATTTCATAGAAATCTTTTTCTTTTTTATCTGGGTTTTCTTTTAAAAATCTTTCCTTAGTAATAACAATCCTTTCCCCAGTTACAGTTTGATATATAATGCTGCTCTTTTCTTTTTTATTGACTGCGTAGTCATTTTTCCAAAACTCGCTCATGTGCGTTCCTCCTAATTTTTGAATTAACTTGTTGTTTGTTCAAAAATTAAAAGTTACTGACTTCTGTTTTTTTGCATCTATCCTCTTTCTCTACGAAGAGTAAAACCAGAAACAAAAAAAGAGCCTAGAGTAAGCCTGAATTGTTTTCAGCTTTACTCCGGCTCGGCGGTATCTAGTCTATGGTTGTCCATACCTGATCCATAGCTCGGTAGTTTATAATTTATTTGAAATAAAAAAAGACCTGATAAAAACACTTCTAGAATTTCTTCTAGATCTGTTTTCATCAGGCGTTGGTCGCTATAGTAATTAACTATGCGCCGATTTGCTCAGTATGAATAATTCATTTTTCTTATTGTAGTTATGGAGGGAAACTGCCACAACTCCACGGCATACCGGACATTTTATTTGAATGATGCCTGTTGCTCCCGGTAATAAATCAAACAGTCTTTTATTGCGACAGCAAGGACAAGCAACGTGAATAACTTCATCTTCCACATTTGACACCTCCACTATATTTTGCGTATGCAACTGTTTAGTATTGCTTTTTGCCTTCTAAGATAGCGTAATTAAATTATAGAACATACGTTCTTATTTTGCAATATTTATATTTATTATTTTCCAATCTACGTTGCCTTTTTTACGATTTTTGATTTCACAATATATCTCATATAGTGTGAATTAAAATGCAATTCACACAGTAAGAATTGCGAAGTTCTCGCAAAGGCGCTCATTCCTTATTCTTACAGGTTTTGAGATGCCGCATAGCGACATCATGTTTGGTAATATGTATTATCTATACTAAATTAATATTTTATTGAACTCGTCATTATATGTTTTTAACCTGTTATAATTTTCATTTATTTCAATATTACAGATTACTCTACATCTTGGGCATTTAATCTGGACGACACCTTTCCCATCTATTTTTATATCAAATAATCTTTTATTTCCGCAGTTTGGGCAAGGTACTGAATCTAGGTTTTCTTTGTTTTTCATGTTTTTCCCCTTTTCCATTTTATTTTCTTTATTTGGAATTTTACCATCATTATAAGGCAATAATCATTTTGTAATTCCATTATCTGCTATCAACATGGATTCATTGTACTCTCAGCAATCATCATTGTCAATAGCTCATTCCATTTTTTATTATTTTTTTGGATTTATATGATACAATTCTTCATTTCTATTCATTGTGTTTCCGTTTTTATTGACTTTTTCGGAATCTAGCATTATAATTCTATTCATTAGGAGGTGTTTACATGAAACAATCAATACGCATAACAAATCTTCCAGAAATGGAGGGATATAAAGAATATGATTTTATTATTTATTCTAATGATGAAAAAAAACAAAAAAGAATACGAAGAAAAATAGAAATATCACAAAGCATGTCAGATAAACTTGAGGAATTGCTCTCGTATGTTCTTGAAAATACACTAGATAGAAACAGTACAATTAATTACATACGACAAGAACAAATATTCTCATCTTACGAAACTGATTTAATGCCTTATTTAGATAGCCTCTATTTTAATTATATAAAAAGTACTACTTGGATAGATCCCACTGACAAAATTGAAAATGAAATGAATGCCTTGTTTCCAATAGATTTAGATGCAAGATTTTGTTTTTTAGGGAAAGCCGGTGTAGGAAAATCAACAATCATTCAAAAGATTTCACCTTTTTTTGGAATTGATGGTATTAACTTCCCCTTTACTGATACATCAAGAACATCCACTTTTCCTGCTGAATACTGTTTTGTTCCTAATAAACACATTTATAGATTCGCTGTTATATTTAAGGAAAAGTCAATAATTGATTTGCAAATAAACGAATGCATTGAACGTGGTATTAACAAGCTCATAGAGTTAAAGCTTAACAATTTAACTACAGCTTCACCAATTGATATAGTAATACCTTATTTTTTTACTGATCCATCCCAAACATATGACATACGATATTCTCTTGGGAAATATGTCAAGACAACCTCTCCCAACTACTCTCTTGAATCAAATCAAAGTATTATTAATTTTTGGAATAATATATTTGATCTGATGAACAAACTCGTTGATACAATTATTCCGCTCAGTGAAATGAGCGACATCAAACCTGATTTCTATCAAGAACGTTTTCAAACTATAATTAAAGAGAGCGATTCATCAAACCAGTGTTTCTCCCTTTATTTAGAATTAGGAAATCAGATTCATCATAAAATCGAAAAAAATACAAACTGTATATTTGACAACTTAACCAATAATAATACAATTGATATTATAACAAGAAACAATGAACAATTTTTATGTGAATTTAAGCATAGTAGTATTCTTGAAAATGATTTTTTCAACTTTATTAAGATATTTACCGAAAAGAAAGCTAGCAACTTTGGCAAAGCTCTATTTAATCTTGTTGGAATACTACGTATAGAGTTACCTCTTAATCCTAAAATCAACTTATCACATAAAGATAAATCTTTCTCAATTTTAGATACAATAGGTATTGCTCATAATAATGATGGTAGCGGTGGTTTCGAAGACAGCACGCGCTTATCATTATCCGAAATCGATGGCGTTGCGATTATTGATGATTCAAATTTTAATGGCGACAATAATGTGGGAGCAATATTACAGCATCTCTCATCTCGAATTGATTACAATAAAATATTCTTTACTTTTACTTTTTTTGACAATCTAAAAAAGGCTGATTTTGATGAAGACGATGATATTGATTCACAAAAAATAACATATCTAAGCTCCATAGAAACTCAGACCATAAAAAATGTTATTATTGATCGCGAAGTTGCACAGACATTATGTCAAAAATTAACCAACGGCGATACATTTTTTTTAAAGGGATTAATGAATGAAGACGACTATTCCAGTGTCCGCAACATGCTCGATCAAATGATCTCGTCAACAGTAGCTAGTAAAAATATTTATGGCTTTTTCAAATATAATAAAACCTTGTCTATTTTTGAGTATGATTACAAAAAACTTCCGTTACTTTATTCAGAAGCAATTAATTCGTTCAAAAAAACACAATATGAAATATATAACGTTCATCCACCTCACTTTAAAACAACAGAAGCGTTAACCAGGAGACTTGCAACAAAAATATCCTATTTCAGCGGTGCAAGAACGCTAAAGCCAGTTGATGATTTATATAACTCCTTAATCACTGTTCTTGCTCCATATATTTCAAAGCCTCAAAAAATAAATATAGGTTCAAAAGATAATGATCCCACTCTCCCATCCATAGATACAATTATCGGTATACTTAAGAATATTGTATCAGAGAAATTGCGTTCTTCTATTAACTATTGTTTTTTTGAACCTTCAAAATTACAAGAATGGAAAGAATTATATCAACTTTCTGGCCTTGGCACCGATTTGGAACGACGAAACGGAATACTTGACACCGAAGAATTAATTGCTCCAGATATTATTAAATATTTAAACGACGAGATACCAGAACACCTAATTAATATTATCGAAGATTCACTTAAGACCTCCCTACTGGATCTTGAACAAACATTAGATTTGGACAAAAACTAAGTCTTAACAATCATTAAAAATCCAGTAACAATCTCCCGTTACTGGATTTTTTTCAGTTTCTTGAAATCCGATTGCATACGAAGGTTCCCTTGTCTATATATTTACTAAATCCACTCTAAATGATCCCTTTCGATCTTCCAGGTAATTCACCTCATACTGAATTATCTGTACTACCCATCCCTGAAACGTCTGCTTCTGAAGATGAGGTGCTGATCTTGGTATTCCACTTCTATTGTCTCATAACGTTTTGTCTTACATTCTCACCCTTAGATGATAATCTATCTAATTCCATCCGATTCATTCATATGATGATATATAAGCTATGTTTTATATCATTATATGATATTTTATTCTTGATAATTGTATCAGCCTAGTGTACAATATAGACCGAAGGTGGTAGTGTACAAACTAACCCGTGATGGCATTTCACTAACCCTACAAGTTTAGTGTCAATATGAAAGGAGTATCATGAACCAGATAGGAAAGAAATTATCAGAACTTAGAATTGAAAAAGGACTTTCTCAACCTGAACTTGCAGAACGTTTAATGGCAATCGGTATCCCGACAAATGGACAAAAGATTAGTAAATGGGAAACTGATTACTCCATTCCCAATGCGTATCAATTTTTAGCTCTTTGTAATGCTTTAGATATCCGAGATGTTCTTGAAATATTTGATATTAAAGATAATCCCATTTCACAATTAGATAAAACAGGGAAACAAAAGGTTGCCGAATATATTGATCTTCTCGTTCTTAGTGGAAAATATACGAAAAAATCTGCTACTGTGATTCCATTTACAAGACAGATTAAATTATTTGATATCCCGGTTTCTGCCGGAACTGGTCAGTTTTTGGATTCTGACGCTTATGAATTAATTGATATAGGAAGTGAGGTTCCTGAAACTTCTGATTTTGGACTTCGTATTTCTGGTAACAGCATGGAACCTGAATATCTAGATGGACAGATTGTTTGGGTACATCAACAAAAAGTACTAAGTGATGGTGAGATTGGTATCTTCGGATATGATAACAATGCGTATTGTAAAAAACTGTCTCTTACAACAGCGGGCACTAAATTGATTTCACTTAATACAGATTATGCTCCTATTGAGATACCCAAAGGCGAAACTTTACACGTATTTGGAAAAGTTGTTGGAAAGGAAGGATGTTTGACCAATGCCTAAATTTGAAGATTTTGAAACAGAACAATATTATTATCAAAAGTTGCGTGAACTAGGAATACAACATATAAGCTGGAACAGCCAATTAAAAGTGCTGACTAAGGATCTTATCGATGAAGCACTTGAAGATCTTACTTCTTCGATACCTGAACTCAAAAGAGCATCCTTTGATGAAATTCATATATGCTAGTAATCAAGTATTATCTGTACTAATTTCACGCTGCGTTTTCGCAGCATATATTTATTTTACTTGCATTGTCGCAGCATTTGTATTATTATATGATTTGGAGATGATAAGATGAATAAATTAGGCCAATATCTTTTACACTTACGTACTGAACACAATTACAGTCAAAAATTTATACAAGAACAAACAGGTGTAACTGATTCTCAGCAAAGCAGAATAGAAAACGGAAAAACATGTGACGTGTCCCCCATTTCACTCAAGAAACTATCTGATTTTTATGAAGTTAGTATTATTGAGTTATTCAAAATGGCGGGCTTTATTAACGATAAAGATCTTGAACAATATTCCAGAGTCTTCTCTTATGCAGAACTACTTTCTGAAG
>NZ_JBKEAE010000073.1:0-3155 GCF_047971885.1 Tropicimonas sp.
GGAGAAAGCGGTGCGGGCCTGGCGGGAGGACCGCTCGGCCCTCCCGCATGAGGATGCCCTGTTTCCCTACGAGATCGTGCATCGGGCATCAATTGCCGCGCGGTCCGGGAAAGGCGCCTGAGCGGCCGACCGCTTCCCTTCAGGAACTCACGTCTCTCATAGGGTTTCCGGTTGATCAGGTTGGAATGCTGCGCTTTGGCCGCCAGTGGAACCCGGCCCGGCTTTGGATGCGTTTGCGGTCGTTGGCAAGCGTGATGCGGCGGTTGCACCGGGTTGGGCGAGGGTGTCGAAGCGTCGGTTGGCGAGAGGCTCGTCGACCTGGGCCAGAGCGTCTCGGCCGGTTGCAATTCGGGAAACCTTGAGGCAGGCAGATGAGACGGATGCATTCCCGAACAGCGCGGCCCGGCGCGGTATGCCAGCCGGCGTTATCCGGGACGAGCAAGACGGTTCGGGCCAGCCTTGGCCTCGCGCGTGAACAGCGCAAGGGTGTTGGCGAACAACTCCCTGAAAACACCGGTGCCGGGATATCGGTGGCTTTCGCCGGTGACCGGCGCGACGAGGGCGGTGACGCAGAGCCATTCGAAACGGTGATGGCCGGGGGCCAGCGGCCGCGCGCCACAGGGCGCCCAGACCCGGCGGCGAATGGGCTTCAGCCCGATCCGATGCTCGTCGGTGGCGACGACCTTGATGACAGCGCCGGGATGTTCGGTCTGTGCCGCTGCGACCTCTTCGGCAAGGTTTTTTTAAACGTGGCCTGGTCTTCCGACGTCGCCGCCCGGGCGTGGCGGCGGCAACTACCTCAACCATGCAGGAGATCAGCCAACCTGATCGAAGGTGGCTCTAGGCGTCCCCGTGCTCGTTCAGCGTGATCTCTCCGTTGTCGACCAGCCGGCGAAGTTCGGCGAGGATCGCGTTGATCGCCTCCTCGCCGGCAGCGGGTTTGACCGCGCTGGTTTCGCCCATTTCCTCGCGCAGCGATTCGGCCATCCGCTTGGACATGTTGTCGAGCAGGAAGTCGCGTGCGCTCTCCAGGGCCGGCGCCGAAGCGGCATGCACGAAGGCGGTAACGATGAGCGCCTGATCGACCCCGCGCACGATCCGCGGTACTTCGCTGGCCGGCAGGCGCGCCGGAATGTCGGCAAAGGTGAAGATCGTCCGCCGGACATCGGCGGCAAATTCCGAATCCGTCTCGTCGAGCCCGGCCAGCACCTCGTCGCGCGTTGTGGCGGGGCTGAAATTCAGGATGGCGCCGACGCGCTTCACCGGTGCGTCCTCGAAGGCACCAACCGGCTCTGCATCGAGTTGCGAGGCCAGCGCGATGCCGATGCGCCGCACGGTCTCGGGCAGAATGCCACCGGTCCGCGAGATCGCGTAGGACAGGGCGCGCGCCCGGTCCCCGGGAAGCTGGCCAAGCAGTTCCGCCGACCGCGAGACCTTGAGCTTCGACAGGACAACCGCCCCGATTTCGGTGCTTTCCTCTTCGAGAATGCGCAGCAGGCGGGCCGTGTCATGGGTTGCAATACGCTCCCACGGGTCGCCGCGTGCCGCCACGCCAGCCTCGCGCCGCAGGCGCGCCGCCGTTGCCGGGCTGATGTGGCCGTCGAGCATGTCGAGCGCGCCGGCGATCCCGTCGGGGAAGGTGAGGGCGATCGAGTCCATCTCGCCGACAAATTCGCTTACCACGTTGCGCAGGGTTCCGCGATCCACCACGCGCAATTCGCCCATGCGGGCGGTCAGCGCGGCCTGCGCGGTTTCGGACAGGGCATCGAGCGGCAGTTCCGCACCTTCGGAAAGCAGCAGCTTGACGATCACCGCAGCCTTCTGCTGCCGGGTCAGCCTGCGACGGGCGGGCGGCATTTCGCCGGACGTATTCAGGGCGACGCCCGCATGAGGCCCTCCCCGGAGGGCGGCGTTCGCGGTGGTGGTCAGGTCGTTCGTCACGCTCGGCTCCGGCAGATGATCTGCCGCAAGCCTAGAGCCCCGCGTTTAAAGCCAGGTTACCGCCACCCCTCAGACGTTCTGGAGCATCGTTTCGATTGTCGAACCCGCCGGGCCGTCAGCTTGTCTTTTGCGTGACGCAGGTCCCGCTCGCCTGGTCATAGGCCTGCCCCTCGGCACATTGGCTTGCGGTCTCGTGTTTCCAGCCGCATTCAGCCGCCGCAATTGTCGGCAAAACCATCAGGGCCAGCAGGGTAACCGGCAACATCATTCGTTTCATCACGCATCTCCTGAATTGCGCATGACGTTAGGGTAACACGACAGGACCAAACCGCAAAGCGTGCTGACGCCGCCCGCAGGCAGGACAAGAGACGAACCTGTCAGGTCTCAAGCAGCCAGTCGTGCAGCGCTTCGGTTTCGCAAGGCACCATTTGCCCGTAACCCTGGGCGAACTGGTGAAAATCCTCCAGATGCGAGGTCGAAACCCCGACGAGCACCGGAATGCCCTCGGCCAGTGCGTTGCCGATCAACTCGCGAAAGCCGTGGCCCTCGGCCTCGTGCGGGCCGAACTTGTTGACGATCAGCAGGTCGGCACCATCGGCGAGCCGGCGCGAGGTTTCCATCACCGATTGTTCCAGCGCGCCGGCATTCAGCCGGCAACCCTCGGCGGCGCGGCCGAGGCGCTGCGAGATTCCGATCCGCTTTCCGTCGGGAAGCAACATCAGTTCCATGTCGCAGGGAAGGTCGGGGCCGCGGGAGATATTGACCTGCACCGCGCCGACAGCGCGCATCCCCTCGCCGGCCAGCCGTTCCGCGAGGTCGTGGAATACCTCGTTCATGCGCCCGGGCGCATCTGTATTTGCATAGGCCAGTTTCAGTGCCGTGACCCCGTATGCTGAACAGTTGGAAGCACGTATTTTCATAGACCCCCCGACCATGCCGCCGTCAAGAGAAACCCGACGCCGAAAAGCCCATGCGACAAAGGCGGCACGCAACGAAATCGCAGCCGCGCATGGTGAGCTGGCACCCTTTTCGACCGGACACTTGGGCATAATCATGGCGGCTTATACCAACGGCCTTGTTTTTGACTCGCGTGGGATTCCCTTCCGTCTGGAACTCTGAATCAATGCCGTCGCGAGATGGAGGGTTCGCGATGGCGGTTGAGATTGCGTGGCAGGACATGTCGGCAGGAGAGCTTCGGTCGGCGGCGGCTCGGA
>NZ_JBKEAE010000118.1:0-17533 GCF_047971885.1 Tropicimonas sp.
AGGAAGATCAGCGCCCAGAAGTGGATGATCGACAGCTTGTAGCTGAAGACCGGACGGTCCGCCTGTTTCGGCACGAAATAGTACATCATGCCGAGGAAACCGGCGGTCAGGAAGAAGCCCACCGCGTTGTGGCCGTACCACCACTGGACCATGGCGTCCTGCACGCCCGCGAACACCTGCACCGACTTGGCGCCGAAGATCGACACCGGCAGCGACAGGTTGTTCATGATGTGCAGCATGGCGACGGTGACGATGAAGCTCAGGTAGAACCAGTTCGCCACGTAGATGTGCTTTTCCTTGCGCTTCATGATCGTGCCAAGGAAGATCAGCAGGTAGATGACCCAGATCACCGTCAGCCACAGGTCGACGTACCATTCGGGTTCGGCGTATTCCTTGGACTGGGTTGCCCCCAGAAGGTAGCCGGTCGCCGCCAGCACGATGAAGAGCTGGTAGCCCCAGAACACCACCCAGGCGAGATTGCCGCCCCAGAGCCGCGCCGCCGAGGTCCGCTGCACCACGTAGAACGATGTCGCGATCAGGGCGTTGCCGCCGAAGGCGAAGATCACGGCCGAGGTGTGAAGCGGCCGCAGCCGGCCGAAGTTCAGATAGGGTTGTCCCCATTCGAAGTTCAACGACGGAAAGGCCAGCTGCCAGGCAATGAAAGTGCCCGCCAGAAAGCCCACCACGCCCCAGAAGCAGGTGGCGATAACGCCATAGCGCACGACACCGTCGAAATATCCGGTTGCCGCCGCCGGCGCTGGTTTCTCTTCGTCAATCTGCCGCACCGACCATACGAACGCCGCGCCTGCGGCGAGCATGATGATGATCGCATGCACGAGATAAGCTGCATCGCGCGCGTAGTTGGCTGCAAGCGCCGCAAAAAGCGCGACCAGCCCGTACGCCGTGATCTTGGCGTAATCCCACATGGTGTGTCCCTATGTTATTAATCTTGGGGAAACTCGCGCTCCCCCCCTTTGGTACCTTTTCCGCTTCTGATGGTACCGGGCAAGTATCGCTTTGATCTAGATCAATGTCGTCGCAGGCCCATAATGCGCGAAGTCAATGTGCGAAACGTGTGGCATCGGATACACTTCAACCGATGCGACAAAGGACAGGAGAGCACGACATGGCCTACAAGACGATCCTGACGGTGATCGCCGGGGGCAGTCTCGAAGATGCCGTTCTGGACGGGGCGAGCGCGCTGACGCGCGCCCAGGACGGACACCTCGAGATCATGGCGCTCGGGATCGACCATTCGACACCCGGTTACTACTACGCCGGAACGAACGCGCTGATCGAACAGGCGACGCTCGAACGCGCCCGGCAGGACGCAAGCGACTGCGAGGCCGCGGTGCGCGAGGCGATGAAGGGCGCCGATTGCCGCTGGTCGGTCGATTCGGCGCTGGCGCAGGTCGGCACCATCCAGACGCTTGTCGGAAACCACGCACGATTCGCGGATCTTGTCGTTCTTCCAAAGCCTTACGGGCGCGATCGTGGCGCCGCGCAGGAGGCGGTGATCGAGGCGGCGCTGTTCGCCGGGAACGTTCCGGTTCTGGTATTGCCGCGCGGCAGACAGGTCACCAGTCCGCGCAAGGTCGTCGTTGCCTGGAACCAGAGCGCCGAGGCGCTGGACGCCGTTCGTGCCGCCCTTCCGCTGTTGCAGCAGGCCGATCTGACCAATATCGTGATCATCGACCCGCCGCGCCACGGGCCCGACCGGTCCGACCCCGGGGGCATGCTGTCGCAGATGCTGTCGCGTCACGGTGTCAAGGTCGAGATCTCGGTGATCGCCGGCACGATGCCGCGCACCGCCGACGTGCTCGAACGGCATTGCGAGGATCAGGCGGCCGATCTGCTGGTGATGGGCGCCTATGGCCATTCGCGCTTCCGCGAGGCGATCATGGGCGGGGCGACGCGGGACATGCTCGAAGCGGCCTCGATTCCGGTCTTCATGAGCCACTGAGCGGCGGAAGGCCGGCATCACCTGCGACGCTGCACCGCAGCACCGGTTGATGGAAGATCGTCTTTTCGGTGACGGAAATCGCCGCGCGGCGCGTTGAGACGGCAAACCGCACCAGTTGGGGAGCCCGTCATGTCGTTTCGCCGTGTCGTTTTCTGGAGCCACCTTGTCGTCGGGGTAGCAGCCGGTCTGGTGGTGCTGATGATGTCGGTCACCGGGGTGCTTCTGACCTACGAATTGCAGATCGCCCGCTGGGCGGCAACACCCGTCCTGCCCGCCAGCCAGTCCACCGCGCCGCTCGGCGCAGACCGGCTTGCCGCACTCGCCCTGGCCGAAACCGGCGGCAGGGCGACGGCGCTGCGCTACACCAACGATCCCGCCACACCCGTCGAGGCCACATGGGGCCGGTCCGACGGGATATTCCTCGATCCCGCCTCGGGCGCGGTTCTGGCCGAGGGCGGCGCGCGAACCGAGGCGTTCTTCGGTTCGGTCATGCAACTGCACCGCTGGCTGGTGCCGCTTTTCGGGCGCGAGACCGGGGCTGCCGTCACCGGGGCGGCAAACCTGGGGTTCCTGTTCCTGCTCGTCTCGGGCATCTACCTCTGGTGGCCGAAATCGTGGAAGTGGCGGATCGTCCGCAACAACATGTTGTTCCGCCGCAGCCTGCCCAACGCCAAGGCACGCGATTTCAACTGGCATCACGTCTTCGGTTTCTGGGCGCTGGCTCCGCTGTTCCTGATCGTGTTGTCGGGGGTGGTGATCAGCTATCCGTGGGCGAGCAGGCTCGTTTTCGCCGCTTATGGCGAGGCAGCGCCGGCAGGCCACGGCCGCCCCGGCGGACCGCAGGGCGATGGCGTGCAATCGCTCACCCTCGCTGAAAACGGTGTCGGGCTGCAATATGTGTTCGATGCCGCCGCCGCGCATACCCCTGACTGGAACCGGATATCGCTTGCCCTTCCGACAGGGGGCAGCGAAAGCGTCGATGTGACGGTCGATACCGGCACCGGCCGCCAGCCGACGCGCGAAACCACCCTGACCTATGCCCAGTCCGACGGCAGCCTGCTGAAAGAAACCGGCATCGCCGATCGTTCGCCGGCGATGCGGGCGCGGATGTGGTTCCGGTTCGTCCACACCGGCGAGATCTATGGCCTGGCCGGGCAGACCATCGCGGGGCTGGCCTCGCTGGCGGCGGTATTCATGGTCTATACCGGGCTGGCGCTCAGCTATCGCAGGCTGATCCGGCCGCTCTTTCGCAAGCCACCCACGGCGAAACGGCGCCCGGCTGAATAGCGGGCAGCCGGGACCGGCCACCCGGCTTCGCCTGCGCGGCGCGATCCGGCGCCGCCCGTCAGACCGGCAGCCCGCCGTCGGTGTCGTCGCCGGTCTCCTGTATCAGCCGGCGGAAATCGGGTACCACCACATGGCGCTTGCCCGCCAGTTCGATCACCCCCTCGCGCCGCAGCGCCGAGATCTGACGGCTGACCGTTTCGAGCGTCAGGCCGAGATAATCGGCCATCGCCTCGCGCGTCAGCGGCAGGTCGAACTCCATCATTCCGCCGGACGCGCCCGGTTTCAGCAGCGTGTCGCGCCGGGCGATGATCGCCAGCAGCGAAGCGATCTTCTCGCGCGCCGTCTTGCGGCCCAGAAGCAGCATCCATTCGCGCGCCGCATCCAGTTCGTCGAGCGTCATCTCAAGCAGACGCTGGGCAAGATGCGGTGTCGCCCCCAGCAGAAGCTCGAACGGCCGGCGCCGGAAACAGCACATCACCACTTCGGTGGTCGCGGTGACATCGTAGCTTGCGGTATCGCGCCCGGGCCTGCCCATGAAATCCGATGGCAGAAGCATCCCCACCATCTGGGTGCGCCCGTCCTCGAGCGTCTGGCTCAGCGTCGCGATCCCACTGACCAGCGTGGCGACGAAATCGAGCCGGTCGCCCGTCCAGGCAACACTCTGTCCGGCCTCGAAGGTGCGGTAATACTTGATCTCCTCCAGCAGGTCGAGTTCGTCGGGGTCGCAGCGCGAACAGACCGACCTGTGCCGGATCGGACAATCCGCACATTCCAGATTAGCCAGTTCCAAACCCATCATCATAATCCGCGCGCCTTCTTGATCTTAATCAAGGTCCTGTCAGCATCCCGACCATACATGTGTGCGCATGGAAACGGTATCGCAACTCGCGAGGCTGGGGCTATTCGACGCCAAGGTTCCTCGCTACACCAGCTATCCCACCGCTCCCCACTTCAAGGGCGATGTCGGTCCCGATCAGTTCTCGGACTGGACGGCAGCGTTGCCGCCAGACTCGAAGATATCTCTATATATACATATTCCGTTCTGTCGAAGGCTTTGCTGGTTCTGCGCCTGTAGGACGCAGGGCACGGCCACTCTTTCGCCCGTTGCCGCCTATCTCGAGACGCTGAAGGCCGAAATCGCCCTGCTCGGCGCCGCATTGCCGCAGGGCGTCCGGCTTTCGGCCCTGCACTGGGGCGGCGGCACGCCGACGCTGCTGTCGCCCGGAATGATGACCGATCTGGCGCGGACGGTCTTCGCCACGATCCCGATGGCCGAGGATGCGGAATTCTCGGTCGAAATCGACCCGTCCGAGATCGACGACGCGCGGCTCGACGCGCTGGCCGAGGCCGGCATGACCCGCGCCTCGATCGGCGTTCAGGATTTTGACCCCGAAATCCAGAAGATCATCGGTCGCGAACAGAGCTTCGAGGTGACCCGCGCCGCGGTCGAGGGCATCCGGGCGCGCGGCGTGACCAGCCTGAACACCGATATCCTCTACGGACTGCCGAACCAGAGCCGCGCCCGGATCACCGAAAGCGTCCAGAAGCTGCTGTCGCTCTCGCCCGACCGGGTGGCGCTCTACGGCTATGCCCACGTGCCGTGGATGGCGCGGCGGCAAACCATGATTCCGTCCGACCTGTTGCCCACCCCTGAGGAGCGGCTTCAGCTGTTCGACACCGCGCGCCGGCTGTTCCTGTGGGACGGCTACGACGAGATCGGGATCGACCATTTCGCGCGCAAGGGCGATTCGATGGCGGCGGCGGCGCAGGACCGCACGCTGCGGCGCAATGTCCAGGGCTACACCGTCGATCCGGCACCCGCCCTGATCGGGCTTGGTGCATCGGCCATATCGCGCTTTCCACAGGGCTATGCGCAGAACCTCGCCGGGACGGGCGACTATACCCGCGCGATCCGCGAGGGCCGTTTCGCCACCGGCCGCGGCCATGCCTTTGGTGGCGAGGATCTGCTGCGCGCCCGGATGATCGAGACACTGATGTGCAGCTTCAGCATCGACCGCGAGGAAATCCTGCGCGACTGGGGCGGCAGCGCCAGGCAGATCGATGCGATGTTCGACGATGTGAAACGCGCCTTCGGCGAGTTCGTGACGATCAGCCACCGCGGTCTTGACATCCCGGTCGAGGGGCGGCCGCTCACCCGCATGATCGCCCGCGCCTTCGACGCCTACCAGATGGACAAGGCCGGCCACAGCCACGCGATCTGAGACCGCCGCAACATGCCCTGAAGGCAGCCGGTGTTCAGCCCGCCACCGCTGTCGCATCGGCAAGGTTGAACGCCGCAGCGATAAGCTCGCGGGTATAGGCGGTTTGCGGCGCGTCGAAGATCTCGCGCGTCGTGCCGCTTTCCACCACGTCGCCCTGCTTCATCACGATCACCTTGTGCGCCAGCGCACGCACGACGCGCAGGTCGTGGCTGATGAACAGCTAGGCGTGCCGGTGTCTCTCCTGCAGGCGGCGCAGCAGATCGACGATCTGCACCTGCACCGTCATGTCCAGTGCCGAGGTCGGCTCGTCGAGCACGACCAGCCGCGGTCGCAGGATCATCGCGCGCGCGATGGCGATGCGCTGGCGCTGCCCGCCCGAGAATTCGTGCGGGTAGCGGTCCATCATCGCCGGATCGAGCCCGACCTCGTCCATGATCCCGGCCACCAGTTCGCGCGGGCGCAGGGTGCTGTCGATCCGGTGCACGCCCAGCCCCTCGGCAATGATCTCGCCCACGTTCATCCGCGGGCTCAGGCTGCCGTAGGGATCCTGGAAGACGATCTGCATGTGCTGGCGCAGGTCGCGCAGTGCGCCCTGCGACCGCCCCTGCACGTTGTCGCCCAGAAAGACGATCGGCCCCTGCGAGGGAATCAGCCGCATGATCGCCAGCGCCAGCGTCGTCTTGCCCGAACCGCTTTCGCCGACGATCCCCAGCGTCTCGCCCGCCCGCACCGACAGGGTCGCGTCGTTGACGGCCTTCACATGACCCACCGTCCTGCGCAGGAAACCGCGCTGGATCGGGAACCAGATGCGCAATCCGTCGGTCGAAACGACCACTTCGGGGTCGCCCGCGACCGGCGGCATGGTGCCCTTCGGTTCGGCGGCCAGCAGCTTTTTCGTATAGGGATGCCGCGGATTGGCGAAGATTTCCCCGGTTGGCCCAGCCTCGACAATCTCGCCGTCCTTCATCACGCAGACCCTGTCGGCGATCTTGCGGACAATGCCCAGATCGTGGGTGATGAACAGCAGGCTCATCCCTTCGGACTCTTTCAGACCTGCCAGCAGTTCGAGGATCTGCGCCTGAATAGTGACGTCGAGCGCGGTGGTCGGTTCGTCGGCGATCAGCAGGTCGGGCCCGTTGGCCAGCGCCATGGCGATCATCACCCGCTGCCGCTGGCCGCCCGAAAGCTGGTGCGGATAGGCGCCGAGGCGGCTTTCGGCATCGCGGATACCCACCTTGCCGAGCAGGTCGAGCACGCGCGCGCGCGCCGCGTCGCCGGTCAGCCCCTGGTGCAGTGCCAGCGATTCCGCAAGCTGCCGCTCGACCGTGTGGAGCGGGTTGAGCGAGGTCATCGGCTCCTGAAAGATGAAGCTGATATCGTTGCCGCGCACCGCGCGCAGCGCATCCTCGGGCGCGCCGATCATCTCGCTCCCGCGGTATTCAATGGACCCGGTGGTCTTCGCACTGTCACCCAGAAGCGATACCGTCGAAAGGGCGGTGACGGATTTGCCCGAGCCGGATTCGCCCACCAGCGCCACGGTCTCGCCCGCACCGACCTCGAACGAGACGCCCCTGACGGCCGGAACGTCGCGCCCGTCCTGACGGAAGGAAACCCTGAGGTCCCGCACCGAGAGGATCGGGGTTCCGGCCGGCAGGCCGCTGCTGTTCCCGGCCGGGTTCATTGAAAGGTCTTTCTCGGGTCGAAGGCATCGCGCACGCCCTCGAAGATGAAGACGAGCAGCGACAGCATGATCGCGAAGACGAAAAAGGCGGTAAAGGCCAGCCAGGGCGCCTGAAGGTTCTGCTTGGCCTGCAGGGTCAGCTCGCCCAGCGACGGCGCCGAGGCGGGCAGGCCGAAGCCCAGAAAATCGAGCGCGGCGAGCGAACCGATGGCGCCGGTCACGATAAAGGGAAGCATGGTGACGGTGGCGACCATGGCATTGGGCAGCATGTGGCGGAACATGATCTTCCAGTTGGGAACGCCAAGCGCCTTTGCGGCGCGGACATATTCCAGATTGCGCGCACGCAGGAATTCGGCCCGCACCACGCCCACCAGCGCCGGCCAGCCGAAAAGGATGGACAGGACCACCAGCAGCCAGAAACTTCGGCCGAGCACCGCGAACATGATGATGATGACATAGAGCGACGGGGTCGCCACCCAGATCTCGATCAGGCGCTGGAAGACGAGGTCGATCCAGCCGCCGAAATACCCCTGGATCGCCCCGGCGACGATCCCGACCACCGAGGCAAAGGTTGTCACCAGCAGCGCAAAGATGACCGACAGCCGGAAACCGTAGATCACCCGGGCCAGAACGTCGCGCGTTGCGTCGTCGGTGCCCAGCCAGTGCACAGAATCGGGTGGCGACGGCGCCGGCTGGCTCAGCGTGTTGGGCGTGTTGTAGCCGAAGGGCACGACGGGCCAGATCATCCAGCCGGTCGCGATCGCCTCGCCGTCGAATTCGGCCGCGCCGCCCTCAACCGCCGCGACGATGCCCTCGGGATCGTCGAAGCAGCCATCCAGACCGCCCGAGACGATCAGGCACTGCACCTCGATATCGCGATAGACCGCCTCGGTGGGAAAATCGCCGCCAAAGGCCGTCTCGGGGTAGAAATTGCGCACCGGAAAGTAATAGTCGCCGCGGTAGCTGACGAGGATCGGTCTGTCGTTGGCGATGTACTCGGCAAAGAGCGACAGGAAGAACAGCAGGCCGAAGACGATCAGCGACCAGTATGCGCGGCGGTTGCGCCTGAAATTCCGCCAGCGGCGCCGGTTGAGCGGCGACAGGCCGAAACGGCGCCGTTTCGGTGCCTGAACGGCGGCTGTCTCGGTCTGGGGCGTATCCGTCAGCGCCATCTCACACCTGCCGGCTTTCGAAATCGATGCGGGGATCGACCAGCACATACATCATGTCGCTCAGCACCCCGACCAGAAGGCCGATCAGGCCAAAGAAATAGAGCGTGCCGAAAACCACCGGATAATCGCGCGCCACCGCCGCCTCGAAACCCAGCCGCCCCAGCCCGTCGAGCGAGAACATGGTCTCGATGATGATCGAGGCGCCGAAAAAGACCGACAGGAACGCCGCCGGAAACCCGGCGATGACAATCAGCATCGCGTTGCGGAAGACATGGCCGTAAAGCACGCTGCGCTCCGACAGGCCCTTGGCCTTGGCGGTGATCACGTATTGCTTCTTGATCTCGTCGAGGAAGGAATTCTTGGTCAGCAGCGTCAGCGTGGCGAAGCTCGAAATCGTCGAGGCGACCACCGGCAGCGTGATGTGCCAGAAGTAATCGGCGATCTTGCCGAAGAAACTCAGCTGATCCCAGTTGTCCGAGGTCAGCCCCCTGAGCGGAAAGATCTGCCAGTAGGAACCGCCCGCGAACAGGACCAGAAGCAGCAGGGCGA
The DNA here is from genome assembly GCF_047971885.1 of Tropicimonas sp. Classification (NCBI taxonomy): domain Bacteria; kingdom Pseudomonadati; phylum Pseudomonadota; class Alphaproteobacteria; order Rhodobacterales; family Roseobacteraceae; genus Tropicimonas; species Tropicimonas sp. The sequence continues at coordinate 8,875 of NZ_JBKEAE010000118.1, forward strand.
ACAGGAAACCCGGGATCGCATAGGCGACGATGATCAGCGCGCTGGTCCAGGTATCGAAACTGCTGCCGTCGCGCACCGCCTTGCGGATGCCCAGCGGGATCGAGACGACATAGGCGATCAGCGTCGACCACAGGCCCAGCGTGATAGACACCGGCATCTTCTCGATCACCAGATCGACGACCGAGATCGAGCGGAAGTAGCTCTGGCCGAAATCGAAGTGCAGGTAGTTGCCCATCATGGTGAAGAACCGTTCGGCAATACCGATCTTCTCTTTGGTACAGGCGGGATCGGCGATGTCCGGCGTGCCGGTGTAACCGCTTTCGCAGACGATCCGGGCGAATCCCATCTCGATTTCCAGCTTGTCGAGGAAATCCTGCGGCAGGCCGCGCGCACCGTAATAGCTGTCCTGCCCGCCGCCTCCCATGGTTGCCGCATCGCCGCCACCGCCCGCGATACCCTGGAAAACGTCGCCCTCGCCCTGGACCTGGGCGATGATCTGCTCGATCGGGCCGCCCGGAATGAACTGCACCAGCGCAAAGTTGATCAGCATGATCCCGAACAGCGTCGGAACGATCAGCAGCAGCCGGCGGAGGATATAAGCGCCCATGAGGTTCCGGGCCGATCTAGCGCAGGGCGCCCGCGGCACGCAGGGCTCCGGCCTTCTCGGCGTCGTACCACCAGAAATCGAGCTGGCCGAGGCTGTAGGGCGGCAGGGTCTCGGGGTGGCCGAACATGTCCCAGTAGGCGATCCAGTAATTCGCCTTGTACCAGGTTGGCACCATCAGCCGCGCCTGCCGCAGCACGCGGTCGATGGCGCGGATGGCGATCTTCATCTCGTCCAGCGTTCTCGCGTCGATCAGCCGTTCGATCAGCGTATCGACCGCCTCGGAACTGTACCCGGCGGGGTTGAACAGGCTGTATTCGGCATCTTCCGAACCGAAGCGCTGCGAGATCCCCAACGCCTCCTCCGGGCCGTTCTGGTAGCCGTCATAGACCATGTCGAACTGGTGATCGCGCTCGAGGTTGGTGTATTGCGCCGGGTCGACCCGGTTGTAGACCGCGTTCACCCCCAGTCGTTGCAGGTTCGAGACATAGGGCTGGATGATGCGGTCGAAGCTGGGGTTATAGGCCAGAAACTCGATATCGAGCGTCTTGCCGTCCTTGCGCAGCATCCCGTCGTCGCCGACGATCCATCCGGCCTGCTCCAGCAGTTCCGAGGCCCTGCGCAGGTTGCCGCGATCCATCTGGCGGCTGCCGCTTTCGTGCGCCAGCACCGCCGGTCCGGTCAGGATTTCCGGCGCGATCGCATCGCCCAGCGATTGCAGCAGCGCCAGTTCGGCTCCTTCGGGAATGCCCTGCGCGGCCAGATCGCTGTTCTCCCAGTAGGAACTGCGCTGTTCGAACAGCCCGTATTGCAGCGTCTCGTTCGTCCATTCGGAATTGTACATCAGCGACAGCGCCTCGCGCAGGCGCGGGTCGGCGAACTTGTCGCGGCGCAGATTGAAGACGAAGCCGGTCGAGGCCGGGATATTGCCGTCGGGCAGGGTCGTCACCCTGACCCAGCCCTTTTCGGCAGCCGGAAACTCATAGGCGGTCGCCCATTGCAGCGAACTGGTCTCCTCGCGGAAAGTGTAGACGCCGGCCTTGAACGCCTCCATCGCCGCGTTGGCATCGGCGAAATACTCGACCCGGATCCTGTCGAAATTGAACCGTCCACGGTTGATCGGCAGGTCCCAGCCCCAGTAATCGGGGTTGCGGGCGTAGGTGATGCGCCGGTTCACATCGTAGCTGTCAAGCTGATAGGGCCCCGATCCCGGCGGAATCTCCATGCGCGATTCATCCAGACGGGCGCCGGTTTCGTCGAACCAGTGTTTGGGGAAAACGATGGTGGCGCCCGCCTGCGAGATCAGCCCCTTGCGCGGCACACCCTGCCGGAAGGTGAACTTCACCCGCCGCTCATCCAGCGCCTCGACCTTCTCGTAAAGCTGCTTGACCGCCTGAGCGAAGGACGGCAGCCCCTGTTCGAGGAACAGATCGACGGTGAAAACCACATCCCCGGCCGTCACCGGGGTGCCGTCGGCAAAGCGCGCCTCGGGGCGCAGGGTAAAGATCACCCAGTCCTGGCTTTCGGGGTATTCGAGCGTCTCGCACAGCAGGCAATAGGCGCCATAGGCGTCGTCCGCCACGTCCGAAAGCAGCCGTTCATAGGGGATGGACGACAGATTACCCGCCCGCCCCTTGCGGGTGAACGGGTTCATGCTGTCGAAGGTGCCCTGCGCCCAGACCGAAATCTCGCCGCCCTTGGGCGCATCGGGGTTGACGTAATCGAGATGCGCGAACCCTTCGGGATATTTCATCCCGCTTTCGGCATAGGTCGAGAAACCGTAGGAGGTGACTATATCGTCGGGCGCCGCCTGCGCCTGCCCGGCCACTGCCGCAATCAGGACGCCGGCCAGAACTGGCCGCATACGGCGCAGCAGAGCGGAAATCGGGTCTGTCATCTCGATCGGCATCCTCGATGGGTGCGGCTCCGCACCGGATTTTGCGACAGGCTAGAGAGACCGGCGGCCGGCTACAAGGCGTGTTCGGTTGAATGTTCGTGAACGGGGCCATCCGCGCCGTGCTGGTAGCCCCAAATGCCAGCGCCCGCGACCTTTGTCGCGGGCACAATGGTTTCGAAACCGCCGACAAGGCAGCGGCGCGGCCCGTCAGCTGCCGGGGTTCTGGAGATAGGCGATCACGTCGGCGCGGTCCTGCTCCTTCTTCAGCCCGGCAAAGGACATCTTGTTGCCCGGCGCAAATCCCTTCGGATCGGCGAGATATCCGTCGAGATGCTCGGGCGTCCAGACATCCACCACCTTTTCCAGCGCCCCGGAATAGGCGAAGCCGTCGACCGAATCGACCGTCCGGCCGATAATGCCATGCAGGTTCGGACCGACCTTGTTCACACCGTCGTCGGTGGAATGGCAGGCCTGGCATTTCTTGAACACCTTGGCGCCATTGGCCGCATCGCCGCTTGCCATCTGGGGTGCCGCGCCGGCGTCGGCGGCGGGCGCAGTGGCCTGATCGCCGGCCGATGCAACCTGTTCGGCGGCGGCCGGCTCGGCGCCCTCATCCGCAGCGGGTGCGGCGGTATCTTCCGCGGCCGGGGTGCTTTCCTCGGCGGCCGGTGCTTCTTCTTCCTCGGGAAGCGCGATCACATAGGCGCGCTCAACGCCGTCCTCGCCGTGTTCCGCGTGGGGGGCATAGATGGCATCGGCCGCCCATGAACCAAGCAGATAGATCAGCAGCGCGCCACACAGGGCACCAACGGTCTTGGTCATTGTCATCGTGTCGATCATGTCGCATCCCGCTAAATGGTCGTTTCGCGCATCTATCATGGTTCCGGTGCGCCGGCGCAAGTTGTCATTTGCGCGTCACTCCGCCATATCGTCGCAGAATATCAGGATACCCGAACGGTCGCCCAATGACAAACCGCCCACGCATCGCCTTTCAGGGAGAACCCGGCGCCTATTCGCACCAGGCCTGCCGCGACGCCCGCCCCGGCTACGATCCCCTGCCCTGCCATACCTTCGAGGAAACGATCGAGGCGGTGCAGCGGGGCGAGGCCGGCCTGGCGATGCTGCCGGTCGAGAACTCGACCTATGGCCGGGTCGCCGACATCCACCGGTTGCTGCCTGAAAGCGGCCTGCACATCGTCGACGAGGCGTTCGTGCGCGTTCACATCAGCCTGATGGCGCTGCCCGGCGTTCACATGGACGAGATCGAACTGGTGCGGGCGCATCTGGTCCTGCTGCCGCAGTGCCGCGGCTTTCTCGACCAGTTCGGCATCCGGGGCGAGGCGGCGGCCGACAGCGCCGGCGCCGCCGCCGATATCGCCGGGCGCCAGTTGCGCAACGTCGGCGCGCTGGCTTCGGATCTCGCCGCCGAAACCTACGGGCTCAACATCCTTGCGCGCCATATCGAGGATCAGGACCACAACACCACCCGCTTTCTCATCATGGCCCGTCAGCCAGACCTGACGAGGCGCGGCAGCGACGGGATGATAACCACCTTCGTCTTCCGGGTGCGGAACATCCCGGCCGCGCTCTACAAGGCAATGGGCGGCTTTGCCACCAACGGCGTAAACATGACCAAGCTGGAAAGCTACATGGTCGACGGCAGTTTCTCGGCAACCCAGTTCTATGCCGATATCGAGGGTCATCCCGAGGATCGCAACGTCCAGCTTGCGCTGGAGGAACTGGATTATTTCACCGACCGGCTCGATATTCTCGGCGTCTATCCTGCCGATCCCCGCCGGCACTGACCGCTATATCCTGCCGGCGAGCCATCGTTCGAGGATGAAATGCGCCAGCGCGCCCCGGCGCGCGCCGCGCATGCGGGGGTGTTTGCCGGCGAAGACCTCCAGCATCTCCTCGCGGCTGACCCACAGCGCCTCCTCGATCTCGGTCGGGTCGATCCCGATCCGCCGGTCGAGCGCCCGCCCGCTGCAACCGATCATCAGCGATGCCGGAAACGGCCAGGGCTGCGAGGCGACATAGCCAACCTCGCCCACCGGCACGCCGGCCTCCTCGAACACCTCGCGCCGCACCGCCGCCTCGACCGTCTCGCCCGGCTCGACGAAACCGGCAAGCAGCGAGTACATGCCCTCGGGCCAGCCCGGACTGCGCCCCATCAGAACCGCGTTTCCGTGCGTGACCAGCATGATCACCACCGGATCGGTGCGCGGAAAATGCGCCGCGCCGCAGGCATCGCAACGCCGCTGCCAGCCACCCTGGGCCGGAACCGAGGGCGCGCCGCAGCGGGCGCAGAACCCGTGGCCGGCATGCCAGGCCAGAAGCCCCCGCGCGGTGACGGCCCGCTCGCCATCGCCGGGCGCCAGCCGCGCCATGACCGAGCGCAGTTCGGCGAAACGGTGATCCGCCGGCAGGCAGGGAAAATGCTGCTCGCTGGTGTCGAGGAAGCTTTCGGCCGCGGCGGCATCCTGCCTCTCCGGTTCCCACGACGAAACGTCCACGGCAAACCACGGCGCTCCGTCGTGAAACCCCAGAAAGACCGGCGGCTCCGCGGCGTATTCCAGCACGGCCGAACCCCGCGCGAGCGGAACCAGCGAAAGCTCCTCATCGCCGCGCAGAAGCGGCTTCAGGCGCCACATCGCAAGAAAGCGCGCGTCCGCGCGAGCTTCGAGCCGCGCCAGCGCCGCCGCATCGGAGCGGATCGCCGCCGCCCGGTCGAGCCCCGAGCTTCCGAATGTCACGGTTTCAGAAAAGTGCATTCCGGCTCCTCCGCCGCCCGGCCATGGCCTGGCCCATGCGGCTTGTCGCATGGAGGCACAGGCGCGGCAACCGGTCAGCGCAAGCGATTGCCCTGACGCGATTTTTTTACGATCCGACCGTCATGGAAAGTGATTCCGGTTTGGAATCCGGAAACAATCGGTATATCGAATGTGTCATTGTGATATCGTGGCGCCACCTGACCAACGACCCTCACCGTTGCGGAGCGCCACGATGTCGAAAACAACCGAAACACTGTTCACGTCGCGCCGGGAGTTTCTGGCGCGGTCTCTTGGCGGGGCTTCATTGATCGTCTTGCACCCCTTCTCTGCCGGGGCTGCCGCCAGTCAGGCGCATCTGCGGATCATGGAGACGACGGACCTGCATGTGCATGTCTATCCCTATGACTATTATTCGGATCATCCGGTCGATACCGTCGGGCTGAGCCGCACCGCCTCGATCATCGCGGCGATTCGAAGCGAGGCGACGAACTCGCTGCTGGTGGACAACGGTGATTTTCTCCAGGGCAACCCGATGGGCGATTACATCGCCTACGAGCGGGGCATGAAGGACGGCGACATGCACCCGGTGATCGCGGCGATGAACACGGTCGGCTTCGACGCCTCGACACTGGGCAATCACGAGTTCAACTACGGGCTCGGTTTCCTGGAGAAATCGCTCGCCGGGGCTGCGTTTCCCGTCGTCTGCGCCAATATCGCGACACGGCTGGGAACCGGACCGCGCCAGGACGATACCCTGTTGCCGCCCTATATGATCCTCGACCGGCAGATCTCCATGGGCGACGGTGCGGTTCATCCCATCCGCATCGGGCTGATCGGATTCGTGCCGCCGCAGGTGATGAACTGGGATCGCCAGCACCTCGAAGGCAATGTCGCGGCGCGCGATATCGTTGCCGCCGCCGAAGCCTGGGTACCGCAGATGCGCGAGGAGGGCTGCGATGTGATCGTCGCCCTCAGCCATTCCGGCATCGGCAGCGCAACCCGCGCCGAGATGATGGAAAACGCCTCGGTTCCGCTGGCCGCCGTCGCGGGGATCGACGGCGTGATGACGGGCCATTCGCACCTCATCTTCCCCTCGCCCACTTTCGCCGGGTTCGAGGCCGTCGATGCCGAAGCGGGCACGATCCACGGCAAACCCGCGGTCATGGGGGGCTTCTGGGGGTCGCACATGGGGTTGATCGACCTGCTGCTGGAGCGGGACGGCAACAAATGGCGCATCGTGGGCTTCGATACCGATGCGCGCCCGATCTCGCGCCGCAACGAGGACCGCTCGATCACCCCGCTGGTCGGCGACGATCAGGCGGTGCTCGATTCGGTCGCCGATATCCACCAGCAGACGCTCGCCTATGTCCGGCGCCCCGTCGGCAGAACCGACGCGCCGCTCTATTCCTATTTCGCGCTGGTGGCCGACGACCCCTCGGTTCAGATCGTCTCGAACGCCCAGCTCTGGTATGTCGCCCAACTGCTGAAGGGAACCGAACACGCGGCGCTGCCGCTCCTGTCGGCCGCGGCGCCCTTCAAGGCCGGCGGCCGCGGTGGACCGGATTATTACACCGACGTGCCAGCTGGCGACATCGCCATCAGGAACGTGGCCGATCTCTATCTTTACCCCAACACGGTGCGCGCGGTGCGCATCAACGGCGTGCAACTCAAGGGGTGGCTGGAGCGGTCTGCGGGCATGTTCAACCGGATAGAACCCGGCAGCGCCGACGCGCCGCTGCTGAACCCGGACTTTCCGTCCTACAATTTCGACGTGATCGACGGGGTGAGCTATCGGATCGACCTCGGCCAGCCGTCGCGTTTCGGCCCCAAGGGCGAGGTGGCAAATCCGGATGCCAGCCGGATCGTCGATCTGGCCTATCGGGGCCAGCCGGTGACCGACGACATGGAATTCGTCGTCGCGACGAACAATTACCGGGCCGGCGGCGGCGGCGACTTTCCCGGCGCCTCCCCCGAGACGACAATCCTCGAAGCACCGGACACCAACCGCGACGTCATCGTCCGCTACATTATCGACAAGGGCACCATCAGCCCGAGCGCCGATGCCAACTGGGCCTTTGCGCCCATGCCCGGAACAACCGTCCTGTTCGAGACCGGGCCGAAGGCGGCCGCATATCTCGGCGAAATCAAGGCCCTGAGCATCGAGCCGGCCGGCGAGGGCACGGGGGGATTCGCGCTCTACCGCATCGCGCTCTGACCGGAACGCCTCGCGCCCGGGCGGGCGGCGGCACAACTTTTTGCGCGTGGAGCCTCGCCGGGCTGGAACCACGGCATCCGGCATGCAACATTCGGGACAGGCAGGAAGCCGCAGTCGTCGGAAGGGCGGGACAATCCGGGACGGATTTGCCATGCTCCGGAAACGCCCGGGAACCGGAAACCAATGAGGCTCGAACGTCAGTTTGCAGCATGGCGGCGGTTGCGCCGCCGGAACCGGCACCGCGAGTCGGCCGTTGCCAGCCGCTTGCGCGGACCGGTGACCCATGTCGTTGTGCTCGACGGCACCATGTCCAACCTTGTGCCGGGGCAGGAGACCAACGCCGCGCTGACCTACAAGCTGCTCGCCGGCGAGGGACCGCGCGCCGGCCTGTCGCTTTACTACGATGCCGGGGTGCAATGGGCCAACTGGTCCAGCACCGGGCAGGTCATCACCGGGCGCGGCCTGAACCGCAAGATCCGCGCCGCCTATGGCTTTCTGGCATCGCGCTACCGTCCGGGCGACCGCATCTTCCTGTTCGGATATTCGCGCGGCGCCTTTGCCGTCCGCTCGCTTGCCGGATGCATCGACCGGATCGGCCTCCTGACTGCGCGCAACGCCACCGTCCGCAACATCCGCCAGGCCTATCGCCACTATCAATACGCGCCGCAATCGCCCGCCGCGCACGAATTTACCCGGGCGCTCTGCCACATCGACGTTTCGATTGAGATGATCGGGGTCTGGGACACGGTCAAGGCACTGGGCCTGCCGCTGCCGCTGCTGTGGCGCTTCGTACAGCCGGCCCACGCCTTTCACAACCACATGCTCGGCGCGCATGTCCGGCGCGGCTATCACGCCCTTGCGCATGACGAGACCCGCATCGCCTTTGCCCCCGAATTGTGGGAAACCACCGCCGACACGCCGGGCGATATCGAACAGCGCTGGTTTCCCGGCGCGCATGGCGATGTCGGCGGCCAGCTTGGCGGCTTCGAAGCGGCGCGCCCGCTCGCCAATCTCTCGCTGGTATGGATGCTGGACAAGGCCGAAGGCGCCGGGCTCGACCTGCCTCCGGGCTGGCGGGGGCGCTTTGCCTGCGATGCCGGCGCACCGTCGGTTGGCACGTGGCGCGGCTGGGGCAAGATGTTCTGGTTCCGCCATCGCCGCCGCATCGG